>DASUZH010000036.1:0-2056 GCA_036376975.1 Burkholderiales bacterium
ATCGACTACGACAGGCTGGAAGTGTCCTCGCCGGGGCTGGACAGACCGCTGCGCAAGGCGGGCGACTTCGTGCGCTTCGCAGGGCAGAGGGCCGAGCTCAGGATGCGCAGGCCCGATGCCAGCGGCCGGCGCAGGTTCTCCGGCGTGCTGAAGGGCGCCGAGGCGGGGCAGGTGAGCATGGAAATTGACGGACAGACGGTTGCGCTGGCTCTGGAGGACATCGAGCGGGCGAAACTGGTACCGGAACTGTGAGGGATTCGTGGCGAGCAACGTGACCGCAGGGAATCGTGAACTGGTGATGCTGGCGGACGTGCTGGCGCGGGAGAAGAACGTGCCGCGCGACATCGTGTTCGGCGCGCTCGAGATGGCGCTCGCCTCCGCCACCAAGAAGAAGTACGCGGAAGACATCGACGTGCGCGTGTCGGTGGACAAGAACACCGGCGCCTACGAGTCGTACCGGCGCTGGAAGGTGGTCTCCGACGACGATACCGAGACGCCGCTCGCGCAGTCGATCCACCTCGACGACGCGCACAAGCGCGACGCCAACCTGAAGGTGGGCGACTTCGTCGAGGAGCCGCTCGAGGCGATCGAGTTCGGCCGCATCGGCGCGCAGACCGCCAAGCAGGTGATCCTGCAGCGCATCCGCGACGCCGAGCGCGAGCAGATCCTCAACGACTTCCTGTCGCGCGGCGACGAGCTGGTGACCGGCACGGTGAAGCGCATGGAGCGCGGCTCGGCGATCATCGAGTCGGGCCGCCTGGAGGCGCTGCTGCCGCGCGAGCAGATGATCCCGAAGGAAAACCTGCGCGTCGGCGACCGCGTGCGCGCCTGGGTGATGAAGATCGACCGCCAGGCGCGCGGCCCGCAGCTGATCCTGTCGCGCACCGCGCCACAGTTCATCATGAAGCTGTTCGAGCTCGAGGTACCGGAGATCGAGGAAGGGCTGCTGGAGATCAAGTCGGCGGCGCGCGACCCCGGCATCCGCGCCAAGATCGCGGTGTTCACCAACGACAAGCGCATCGACCCGATCGGCACCTGCGTCGGCATGCGCGGCTCGCGCGTCCAGGCGGTGACCCAGGAGCTGGCCGGCGAGCGCGTCGACATCGTGCTGTGGGCGGCCGACCCGGCGCAGTTCGTCATCGGCGCGCTGGCGCCGGCCGAGGTGTCGTCGATCCTGGTGGACGAGGAAAAGCACGCCATGGACGTGGTGGTGGACGAGGAGAACCTGGCGGTGGCCATCGGCCGCAGCGGGCAGAACGTGCGCCTCGCCTCCGAGCTGACCGGCTGGCAGATCAACCTGATGACCGAGGAAGAGTCGACCAAGAAGCAGTCCGAGGAGAGCGGCCGCGTCAAGGCGCAGTTCATGGAGAAGCTCGACGTCGACGAGGAAGTCGCCAACATCCTGATCGAGGAGGGCTTCTCGACGCTGGAAGAGGTCGCCTACGTGCCGATCAACGAGCTGAACGAGATCGAGTCGTTCGACGAGGACACGGTCAACGAGCTGCGCAACCGGGCGCGCAACGCGCTGCTGGTGGCGGCGATCGCCAACGAAGAGAAGATGGAAGGCGTCGACCCCGAGCTGCTCAAGCTGGAAGGCATGACCACCGAGCTGGCCGCCAAGCTGGCGGAGAAGGGCATCAAGACGCGCGACGACCTGGCCGACCTGGCGGTCGACGAGCTGTCCGAAATGACCGGGCTCGACGCCGAGGCGGCGAAGAAGCTGATCCTGGCCGCCCGCGCCCACTGGTTCGCCGCCGGCGACAAGAAAGAGGCTGCATAACGTGGCACAGACGAGCGTTGCCCAATTCGCGAGCGAGCTGAAGGTTCCGCCTTCGGTGCTGCTCGAGCAGCTGCGCGCTGCAGGGGTAGAGAAGAAGCAGGCAGACGACTCGCTCAGCGAAGCCGACAAGTCGCGCCTGCTCGAGTACCTGCGCCGCATGCACGGCTCGGCCGAGCAGAAGAACAAGATCACGCTGACGCGCAAGCAGACCAGCGAGATCAAGAAGACCGACGCCACCGGCAAGTACCGCACGGTGCAGGTCGAGGTGCGCAAGAA
>DASUZH010000037.1:0-11711 GCA_036376975.1 Burkholderiales bacterium
TGCTCGGCCTGCGCGGCATCGCATGGTCGGCGCCGGCGACCGATCGCGAGCAGCCAAGCTTCGAGATGCTCAAGCCGTGGGCGGCGATCGTGCTCAAGCAGCTGCTCGCCGCGCCCGAGCTGAAGCTGGTCAACGTCAACTTCCCCGACAGGATGCCGCGCGGCACGCGCTGGACCTGCCAGTCGGTGCGGCACTACGACGGCAAGGTGGTTCCCGCCAAGGATCCGATGGGTCGCACGCACTACTGGTACACGGTGGTGCCGGTCGAAGGCACAGAGGAGGACTCCGATCGGCGGGCGATCGAGGAAGGCTACGTCGCGATGACCCCGCTGCGCCTCGACCTCACCGACCACGAACAGCTGCAGAAGGTGCGCGGCCTGGAGAGCTGGAAGAAGCTGCGCTTCGCTTAGTATTCAGCCGTGACTACCACGCAGTGCTGCATCGCCGGCGGGGGCCCGGCGGGCATGATGCTCGGGTTGCTGCTCGCCCGCGCCGGCATCCGCGTCGTGGTGCTGGAAAAGCATCGCGACTTCCTGCGCGACTTCCGCGGCGACACCATCCATCCCTCGACGCTCGAGGTGCTGCACGAGCTTGGCATCCTCGAGCCGTTTCTCGCCCTGCCTCACCAGAAGGTCGCCGAGCTGCGCGCTCAATTCGGCAACGAACAGCTGCTCATCGCCGAGTTCCGCGGCGTGCGCGCCCGCTGCCCGTTCATCGCCATGATCCCGCAGTGGGACTTCCTCGATTTTCTCGCCCGGCACGCGAAGCGCTGGCCGGGCTTCGAGCTGCGCATGGAATGCGAAGTCGAGGACCTGCTGATCGATGCCGGGAAGGTCGTCGGCGTGAAGACCTCGCAGGGCGACGTCCTGGCCGATCTCGTCGTCGGCGCGGATGGCCGGCACTCGCTGGTGCGCGAAAAGGCTGGCCTCGAGGTAATCGACTTCGGCGCACCAATCGACGCGTTGTGGTTCCGCCTCCCGCGCCAGGCCGGCGACGGCGAGGGCGTGATGGGCCGGTTCGATCGCGGCAGCATCCTGGTGATGCTGAACCGCGGCGACTATTGGCAGTGCGCCTTCGTCATCGCCAAGGGCACGCTCGAAGTGCTCAAGCGGCGCGGCATCGACTCGTTCCGCGGCACGTTGGCGGGTCTGTTTCCCTTCGCCACCGACCGGATGCGCGCGATCGCGTCGTGGGACGACGTGAAGCTCCTCGTGGTGCAGGTGAACCGCCTGCGCCGGTGGTACCGCGACGGCCTCGTTTGCATCGGCGACGCCGCGCACGCCATGTCGCCGGTGGGCGGCGTCGGCATCAACCTCGCCATCCAGGACGCCGTCGCCGCCGCGAACGTTCTATTCAAGGGGGACTTTTCCGAGGACAGCCTGAAGAAGATCCAGAATCGGCGCGAGTTCCCCACGCGCGTCACCCAGCGCTTCCAGCTGCTGGTGCAGGACAACATCCTCAGCCGGGCGCTGAAGAATGCGGACGAGCCGCTGACGCCGCCGCTCGCGGCGCGCCTGCTCTCGCGCGCGCCGTGGCTGCGCCGCTTGCCGGCGCGCATGGTCGGCATCGGCGTGCGCCCCGAGCACGTCGAGTCACCCGCGGTTGCTGCCTGAAACGATCCGGTACTCGTACAGCCGGCACTCGAGCGATCCGTTCCACAGCGGCGTGCGGCGCGAGGGCTGCAGGCGGATCAGCTTCGGCATGCGCAGGTCGGCGGTGAGGAAGAAGCAGTTCCAGCCGGCGAATTTCTTCTTCAGCGCATCGCCCAGCTTCGGGTAGAACGCGGCCAGCTCGTCGGCGCTGCCGATGCGCTCGCCGTAGGGCGGGTTCGCCACCAGGACCCCGGCCGGCTCCGGCGCGGCGCGCTCGAGCACGTCGGCCTGCTCTAGCCTGACCCAGCGCTCGACGCCCGCCGCGCCGAGGTTGCGGCGCGCGGCCTGCAGCGCCTCCGGATCGGTGTCGCTGCCGTACAGGCGCGGCTCGACCGGCTGCACGGTCCTCTCGCTCTTGATCCGCTCCCACAACTTTGAATCAAAATTCATTAGTTTTTCAAACCCAAAAGAGCGCTTGGCGCCCGGCGCGCGGCCGCGCGCCATCGCCGCGGCCTCCGACAGCAGCGTGCCGCCGCCGCACATCGGGTCGAGCAGCGGCTGGTCGAACTTCCAGCCCGACAGCATGATGATGCCGGCGGCGAGGTTCTCGCGCAGCGGCGCCTCGGCGATGTCCATGCGCCAGCCGCGCTTGAACAGCGCCTCGCCCGAAGTGTCGAGGTACAGGATGCCCTTCGCCTCCTCCAGGAAGGCGTGGATGCGCACGTCCGGCGCGGCGCGCTCGACGTCGGGCCGGCTGCCGAGCTTGTCGCGGAAGCGGTCGCACACCGCGTCCTTCACCTTCAGCGTGGCGAACTCCAGGCTCTTCAGCGGGCTCTTCTGCGCCGTGACGTTGACGCGGATCGTCTTCTGCACCGCGAAGTAGCGCGGCCAGTCCACCGCCTTCGCCGCGGCGTAGAGGTCGCTCTCGTTCTTGTATTCGAAATCCGTAACCCGCCACAACACGCGCGACGCGATGCGCGACCAGAGGTTTGCGCGATAGCACGTTTCCCAAGTGCCGCTGAACGCGACCCCTCCGGGCGTCACGCTGGGCTTGTCGACTTTGAAAGACTTCAGCTCCTGGAGAAGCAATTCCTCCAGGCCGCGCGGACAGCTCGCGAAGAAGGACTCAGAACGGCTTGAGGACAACCAGGAACACCGTGGCGAAGAGGATCAGCACCGGGACTTCGTTGAACCAGCGGAACCAGACGTGGCTTTTCGTGTTGCGCCCCTCGGCGAAGGCGCGCATCAGCCGCCAGCACCACAGGTGATAGCCGGCGAGCAGCGCGACCAGCGCGAGCTTGGCGTGCAGCCAGCCGGTGGCCGGCTTGAACCACTGCAGCCACAGCCACAGGCCGAAAGCGACGGTGAGCAGCGCGCCCGGCGTCATGATTCCCCAGAACAGCTTGCGCTCCATCACCTTGAAGCGCTCGCGCGAGGGCGCGTCCTCGGCCAGCGCGTGGTAGACGAACAGCCGCGGCAGGTAGAACAGCCCGGCGAACCACGTCACCATGAAGATGATGTGCAGCGATTTGACCCAGAGCATCGTTTCGGCAGTCTACGTGTTCCAGCAGCCCTTGATGATGTCGCGCAGGACGTGCAGCTTGCGGTGGAAGAAGTGGTCGGCGCCCGGCACCAGCGTCACCGGCAGGTCCTGCGGCCGCGCCCAGTCGAGCACCGCGGCGAGCGGGATAGTGGTGTCCTCATCGCCGTGGATGACCAGCGTCCCGGCCGGGACCGCCGGAACGTCGAAGTTCACCACGGCGACGCCGACCAGGACGATCCGCTCGGCGGACACCCTCTGCGCGAGCTTCGCCTGCATCGCAGCGCCGAACGAGAAGCCGGCCAGCACTGTCTTTTCGGAGGAAATCTTCTTGTAGACGGCGAGCAGATCATCCACCTCGCCCCTGCCCTCGTCATGCTTGCCCTCGGTTTCGCCCACGCCGCGGAAGTTCGGGCGCCAGGCCTCGTAGCCGAGGTCGACGAAGGTCTTCGCCAGCGTCTGCGCCACCTTGTTGTCGAGGGTGCCGCCGAACAGCGGATGGGGGTGTGCGACGAGCGCGCTGCCACGGGCAGCGCCTTCGGGCGCGTCCACCGCGCATTCGATGCGCCCCGCGGGTCCGGCGACGAATTCCCGGCGGGTGCTGGCCCTCACATGCGCAGCCGCTCGACGATGCGGCCGTGCTGCAGGTGCTCCTCGATGATCTCGTCGATGTCGGTGCGGTCGACGTAGGTGTACCAGACCGCTTCCGGGTAGACCACCACGCAGGGACCTTCCTCGCAGCGGTCGAGGCAGCCCGCCTGGTTGATCCTCACCTTGCCCTCGCCGGCCAGGCCGAGCTGCTTGACCTTCTTCTTGGCGTAGTCGCGCATCTCCGCCGCGCCCTTGCCCGCGCAGCACGGACGGTCGGCGCCCGGCTCGCGCTGGTTGCAGCAGAAGAAAACATGCTTGTCGTAGTAGGACATGAATACGATTTTAACCGCGCTCCTTGCGGTTCCTTACTACCGCTTGCGCGCGGCGAGGAAGATCAGATACCCCAGGGCGGCGAAGGGCCATAGCGCGCTCGCCAGCCGCGTCATGCCGTTGAAGTTGAGGAACGTGCCCTGCTGCCAGACCTTGAGCGTGGCGGCGAGGTAGGGATTCGGCACCGCGAGATTGACGAACACCGTCGCCGCCATCACCAGCACGGCGGCGAGCACCAGGCGCGCGGTGCGCGGCAGCGCCACCGCCGCGAGCGCGAGCACCAGCCCGGCGGCGAGGCCGGCCTGCGCGCCGGGCGTCAGCCAGGCGAACGCCTCGGATTGCATCATCACGGCGAAAGCCGTCGCCTTGACCACCAGCGCGGCGGCGACCAGCGCCAGCAGCATCGCGCGCACCGGCCGGCCGGGCGCGACCAGCGCCGACAGCAGCAGCGCGACCGCGACCAGGTTGGCGGCGGAGATGAACGCCTCGGTGCGGATGAAGAACTCGGGCGCGTGGCCGCGCGCCGGACCCGGCGCGAGCAGCGGGCGCAGGTCGCCGGCGCCGAACAGCAGCGTGGCGGGGTAGAGCTGCACGAACAGCCACAGCGCGAGCAGCGCGAGTCCGATGTCGATGTCCGACCCGGGCAGGAAGGCGCGCTCGCGCAGGCGCAGGCCGGCGGTATGCGCCAGCACGGTCGGGGCGAGCGCTGCGCCTAGCGCCGCGCCGCAGACGTTGCAGAGCAGGTCGAGGTTCGACGCGGTGCGCGTCGGCAGGTAGCTCTGCAGCGCCTCGAGCGAGAGGGAGAGCAGCAGCGCCGCGGCGGTCGCCGCCGCCAGCGCGGCGGCGCCGCGCAGCCTGGGCTGCAGCACCGCGACGCACAGGAAGCCGAAGGGGGCGTAGCCGAGCACGTTGACCACCACGTCGAACCTGAGCAGCGTGCGCGGCCAGCCGCCGGCGAGGAAGGCGAAGGGCGACAGCCCCGGGTCGCGCCAGCCCTCGAGCGGATGCAGCGAGGCGTAGACGACGAGCAGCGTGTAGATGGCGAGCAGGATGCGGACGAGCGACGACGCGCCCATCCGCTAGCGGCGCGGCACAGCCGAGCCGAGCACCATGCCGAGGATCGAGAAGCCGAGCCCGGTGAGCTGCGGCGGCACCACCGTCGCTTCGGTCGCCACCAGCTCGGCGATGCCCCACGACGCCAGGCCGAAGACCACCGAAAGCATGGCGCCGACGTTGGTCGCGCGCTTCCAGTAGATGCCGGCGGCGAGCGGCACGATGCACGACACCAGCGTCACCTTGTAGGCGTTCTGCACCATCTCGTACATGGTGCTGCGCGAGTTGAGCGCGAACAGCAGCGCCGCCAGCGTGAACGTGACCAGCACCGTGCGCAGCAGCAGCATGAAGGTGCGGTCGCTCATCTGGCCTGAAAACGGCCGCACTACGTTCTCGGTGAACAGCGCGGTCGGCGCCATCAGAGCGCCGCTCGCGGTCGACAGGATGGCGGAGAGCAGCGCGCCGAAGAACAGTATCTGCGCCCACATCGGCGTCCGCTCCAGTATCAAGTTGGGCAGGATGCGCTGGATCTCGCGCGCGTCCTCGTTGGCGAACAGCTTGGCGTAGCCAGGATCGATCACCAGCGCGGCATAGGCGATGAAGATCGGCACGAAGGCGAACGCGAAGTACACGCTGCCGCCGATCAGGCAGCCGCGCACCGCGGTCTTCTCGTCCTTCGCCGAGGTGACGCGCTGGAACACGTCCTGCTGCGGGATCGAGCCGATGGCGAGCGTCATCCAGGCGGCGAGGAAGAACAGCCAGCTTTTCAGATCAACTGAAGGGAAAAAATTGAACTTGCCGGCCTCCGACGCGGCCGCGATCACCTTTGCGGCGCCGCCCGCCATGTCGCCCACCAGCCAGGCCACCGCGGCGAGGCCGACCAGGATGATCACCGACTGGAACAGGTCGGTCATCGCCACCGACCACATGCCGCCCCAGATGGTGTAGCCCAGCACGATCACCGCGCCGAGCACGATGCCCTGCTCGAGCGACAGCGCGCCGCCCGAGAGCACCGAGAACACCAGGCCGAGCGCGGTCATCTGCGCCGAGGTCCAGCCGAGGTAGGAGGCGGTGATCGCCACCGCGGTGACCACCTCGACCGGCTTCGAGTAGCGCTTGCGGTAGAAGTCGCCGATCGTCAGCAGGTCCATGCGGTAGAACGCGCGCGCGAAGAACAGCGCGACGAAGAACAGGCAGAACGAGGAGCCGAACGGGTCGGCGACGATGCCGCCGAGGCCGTCCTTGGCGAAGGTCGCCGACACCGACAGCACGGTCTCGGCGCCGAACCAGGTGGCGAACACCGTCGCCGCGCTCATGTAGAGCGGCAGGCTGCGCCCGGCGAGCAGGTAGTCCTTGGAGTTGTGCACCCGCTTCGCCGCCCACAGGCCGATGGCGATCGTGATCGCGAGGTAGAGGACGACCGAGGCGACTAGCATGCGAGGCGCATCATAGCTTTCGCCTCCACACCTGCCAAACCTCCTTACCCTTGAACACCGGGATGGATTGCTCCTCCGGTATTCCCTGCTCCTCGCTTAGCTCGAAGTCGCTTCCAAGCAGCTCGCGGAGAGCGTGCGGAGCGACTCCGAAGGGCGGACCCCTCTCGTTGTCGTCGAAGTAGAAGAACCCCGCCAGCTCGCCCGCAGGGCGCACCAGTTCGGCGACACGGCGCGCCCATTGCGGCCACATGCGCCGCGGCAGCGCGCAAAGAAACGCGCGCTCGTAGACCAGGTCGAACGGCTGCGCCTCGAAAGCGAAGAAGTCCTGCTGCGCCACCAGCCGGCCGAGCGGTTCCCCGAGTTCCTTTCTGGCGGCCTCGACGGCCGCCTCGGAGAAGTCGATGGCGAGGACGTCGTGCCCGTGCGCGGCGAACAGCCGCACCTCGTAGCCCGTGCCGCAGCCCGGGATCAGCACTCTGCAAGGTGTACGTTTCTCAATCCATCCCTGCAGAAAAACGGGTGAATCGCCGGCGTCCCAGGGCGTGACGCCGCCGCGAAAGCGCGTGTCCCAGAAATCGGGCCGCGAGCTGTCCTGCGCCACTACAGGAGGACGGCGGCTGCGAGCGCGAGCGCGATCATCGCCACGACCAGCGCCGCCTGCAGGAGGTCGTTGCGCCGCTCGCTCTCGCGGGCGAGGCGCTCGAGCGTCTCGCGCAGCGGGGCGCTGCGGTCTTCGGTCAGCGCGCGGTGCACCAGGCGCGGCAGCTGCGGCAGGATCGCCGCCCAGTACGGCGCTTCCTGCGCCAGGCCGCGCAGCACGCCGCGCCAGCCGACCTGCTCGCTCATCCAGCGCTCGAGGTAGGGCTTGGCGGTGCGCCACAGGTCGAGCTCGGGATCGAGCTCGCGCCCGAGGCCCTCGATGTTGAGCAGCGTCTTCTGCAGCAGCACGAGCTGCGGCTGCACCTCCATGTTGAAGCGCCGCGCGACCTGGAACAGGCGCAGCAGCAGCCGGCCGAAGTAGATCTCCTTCAGCGGCTTGGCGAACACCGGCTCGCACACCGAGCGGATCGCGGCCTCGAACTCGTCGACCCGCGTGCCGGCCGGCACCCAGCCGGCGTCGAGGTGCGCCTGGGCGACGCGGCGATAGTCGCGGTTGAAGAAGGCGAGGAAGTTGCGCGCCAGGTAGTTCTTGTCGGCCTCGGTGAGCGTGCCCATGATGCCGAAGTCGAGCGCGACGTACTTGCCGTCGTCGGTCACCAGGATGTTGCCGGGATGCATGTCGGCGTGGAAGAAGCCGTCGCGGAACACCTGGGTAAAGCAGATCTCCACGCCGGCGCGGGCGATCGCCGGGATGTCGATGCCCTTCTGCCGCAGGACGTCCACGCGCGAAACGGGCGTGCCGTACATCCGCTCCATCACCATCACGCGCCGCGAGCAGTAGTCCCAGTGCACCTCGGGCACCAGCAGCAGCGGCGAGCGGTCGAAATTGCGCCGCAGCTGCGACGCGTGCGCCGCCTCGCGCATCAGGTCGAGCTCGTCGTCGAGATGGTGCGCGATCTCCGCCACGACCTGGCGAGGCTTCAGGCGCCTTCCCTCCGGCCAGTAGCGCTCAACCAGTTCCGCCGCGGTCTCGAGCAGCGCCACGTCCTTCGCCACCTCGGCTTCCACGCCCGGGCGCAGCACTTTCACGGCGACCTCGCGCCCGTCCTTCAGAGTGGCCAGGTGCACCTGCGCGATCGACGCGCTCGCCAGCGGCTCTCGTTCAAATGAGCCGAACAGGTCCGCGATCGACTTGCCCAGCGCCCTTTCGATCTCCTGCACCGCGAGCTCGGAAGCGAACGGCGGCACCTGGTCCTGCAGCTTGGCCAGCTCGTCGGCGATGTCGAGCGGCAGCAGGTCGCGGCGCGTCGACAGGATCTGGCCGAACTTGACGAAGATCGGGCCGAGCGTCTCGAGCGCCTCGCGCAGGCGCTGCCCACGAGTTTTTCCTTTATCTACAAGAAAGGAAAGAAATCGGCTGCCTGGCAGGCCGGGGACGAACTCGTGCAGCCCGAAGCGCAGGCCGACGCCGAAGATGCGCGCCAGGCGCGCGAGCCTAGCCAAGCGGCGCGATCCGCTTTTCCAGGCGCTCGACGGCGTCGCGCAGGCGCGCCACCGCCGCGGCGAAGGCGTCGTGCTCGCCGCGGCCGACCAGCAGCCGCGCCTCCTCGGTGGCGTAGTCGGAGAAGGCGCCGGCGAGCCGTGCCGCCGCGTCGGCCTGCCAGGCGAGGAAATCGCGCGCGCCCTGCGCCAGGCGGTGCGCCGCGACGTCGCCGAGCACGCGCGACAGGTCCTCCTCGGCGATCTCCGGCAGCGCCGTGCGCATCTGCCGCAGCAGCCCCATCACTTCGGCGGCGAGCTGCGGGTTGCCGCTCACCTCGACCGCGTGCATCAGGTGCTCCTCCCCTTTGCCGAGTGCCGACAGCAGCTCGGGCTTGAGCAGAACCACCAGCGTGGGCTTCGCGCCACTCGGGCCCCCGCCGGCTTCCAGCCTGCCTCCCGGCAGGATGGTGAAGGTTAGCGCGGGGAGGGGCGGCGCGCGTACCTCGATCACGTCGCCGGCAAAGGGGGCCAGGCGCTCGCGGGCCGCCGGCTCGGCGTCGAGCAGATGATTCAGCACGAAAGAAAAAGGCCACCCGAAGGTGGCCTTGTCGTCCCGCATGGAATCCCTAGTGCGTCTGCTGGATGCCCGCGAGCAGCCAGCCGCTGCCGCCGCTCGCCGGCTTCACCAGGTTCCAGACTTCCTCGAAGCCCTCCGGCGCGGCGCCCGGCGTCTCGCGGATCAGGCCGGAGAAGCGCACGCTCGCCCAGTGCCGCTCGCCTTCGGTGGCGAGCTCGAGCAGGTCGGCCTGCAGCGAGACCACGTCGGTCTGCTGGTTGCCGCGGATCTCGTGCTTCAGCTCCTCGAACAGCTCGTCGGTGGTGAACTCGCGCACCTCGTCGACGCGCCCGCTGTCGTTCGCCGCCTGCAGGCGGATGAAGTTCGTCTTCGCCGCCTTCAGGAAGCCGGCCTCGTCGAAGCCGGCCGGCAGCTTCGCCGCGGGCATCGCCATGCCCGAGCCCTGCGCCGGCGGCGGCGCGCTTGCCGTTTCCTGCATGCCGGCGTACTGCATGCGCTGCGGCGCTCCCTGCATACGGCTGCGCGCGAACGCGCGCACCGCGAGCACCGCGCCGATGGCGAGCAGCGCGACCAGCAGGATGCCGAGCAGCCCGTTGCCGCCGAAGAGGTAGCCGAGGATGCCGCCGATCGCGAGGCCGCCGAGGATCGGCGCCCAGCGGCTCGCGCCGCTGGCGGCGGGCTGCGCCGCGGTGTTCTGGCCCGTGGCGTTTTGCCCTTGGGGAGCCGCCTGCTGCGCCGGCTTGGCGGGCGCCGTCGGCGTCACGCTGCGCTGCACGCCGCTCGAGCGCGCGCCGCCCAGGCGCCGCGCTTCCACGTCCTCGATCACCATGGCGCCGCCGATCACGGCGGCGCAGACTGCGAGTATCCACTTACGCATTGTCTTGCCCTCCAGAGTTCCTATCGTACCCTCAAAGCCGCACGCCGCGATGCACCGCAACCACGCCGGCGGCGAGGTTAAATACTTGGACCTCCGCCAAGCCTGCGGATTCCATCATCTTTGCTAGCGTGGCCTGGTCGGGGTGCATGCGGATCGACTCCGCCAGGTAGCGGTAGGCGTCGGCGTCGCCCGCGACGCGCTGCCCGAGCCGCGGCAGCACCTCGAACGAATACCAGTCGTAAGCCTTCTCCAGCGGCTTCCACACCTTCGAGAACTCGAGCACCACGAGGCGGCCGCCGGGCTTGAGCACGCGCGCCATTTCCGCGAGCGCGGCTTCCTTGCGCGTCACGTTGCGCAAGCCGAAGCCGATCGTTACGCAGTCGAAGTAGCCGCTCGGGAAGGGCAGCTTCTCGGCGTCGCACTGCACGGCCGGCGCCAGGCGGCCGCCGTCGGCCAACCGGTCGCGGCCACGCGCGAGCATCGCGCGATTGATGTCGGTGAGCCAGACCTCGCCCTGCGCGCCGACGCGCGTGCCGATGGCGCGCGCAAGATCGCCGCTCCCCGCGGCGACGTCGAGGAAGCGCTCGCCCGCCCGCGGCCGCGCCACCTCGACGGCGAACGCCTTCCAGGCGCGGTGCAGGCCGAGCGACATCAGGTCGTTCATCAGGTCGTAGCGGCCGGCGACCTTGTCGAACACCTCGCGCACGCGCCCGGACTTTTGCTCCTCCGCGACGCGCTGGTAGCCGAAGTCGGTGTCCTTAGCCACGGCTCGCGCCCGCCGCTTCGAGCCTGGCAAGGTACTCACGCCACATCTTGTCCTGCTTTTCCCCCAGCTCGTAGAGGTAGTCCCAGGAGTAGATGCCGGTGCTGTGCCCGTCCGAGAACGCGGGCTGCACCGCGTACGACCCGACCGGCTCGAGGTTGCGGATCTCGACCTCGCGCTTGCCGGTCTGCAGCACTTCCTGCCCAGGGCCGTGTCCGCGAACTTCGGCCGAGGGGGAATGCACCCGCAGGAACTCGTAGGGCAGGCGGAAAGACCGCCCGTCCGAGAACGCGATCTCCATCACCCTGGACTTCTGGTGGAGCTTGATTTCAGTGGGAAAAACGCCTTCAGGCATGGCCGCTCACTATACTCTTTGCGAGTTGAAACAAATCCGTCATACCTGGTTCTTAGAATTGCAACATGGCCGCCAACATCCTGCTGGTCGAAGACGAGCCAGCCATCCAGGAACTGATCGCAGTCAACCTGCAGCACGCCGGCCACCATGTCATCCGGGCGCGCGACGCGGAAGGCGCGCTGGGCATCGTGAAAAGCGCCCTGCCCGACCTGCTGCTGATCGACTGGATGCTGCCGGGGATGTCGGGCGTGGCGCTCGCGCGCCAGCTGCGCCAGGAAGAGCGCACGCGGCAGATCCCGATCATCATGCTGACCGCGCGCAGCGAGGAGGCCGACAAGATCGCCGGGCTCGAGGCGGGCGCCGACGACTACCTCACCAAGCCGTTCTCGCCGCGCGAGCTGCTCGCGCGCATCAAGGCGGTGCTGCGCCGGCGCGCGCCGCAGATGACCGACGATCCGGTCGACGCCGGCGGCCTGCGCCTGGAGCCGGGCACGCGCCGCGTCTTCGGCCACGAC
>DASUZH010000038.1:0-3378 GCA_036376975.1 Burkholderiales bacterium
CTCATGACGTTGGGGTAGGCGGACTGCTGCGCGAGCGCGAACAGCCCGCCGGCCAGCCCGGCGACCAGCGCGGACAGCGTGAACGCGAGCCACTTGTACGCCCATACGTTGTAGCCGACGAAGCGCGCGCGAGTCTCGTTCTGCCTGATCGCCGAAAGCACGCGCCCGAACGGCGACTGCACCAGGCGCCACAGGAACAGCAGGACCACGACGAAGACGCCGAAGCAGAAGTAGTAGAGATTCTCCAGCCGGTCGAGCGGCACGCCGAAGGCGGACAGGCGCTTGATGTTGAGCAGGCCGTCCTCGCCGCGCGTGACGCTGTGCCACTTGATGGCGATGAACCAGAACACCTGGCCGAAGGCGATGGTGAGGAGCGCGTAGTAGATGCCGCGGCGGTGCGAGATGAACGCGGCGACCAGCGCCCCCGCGAGGCCGCCGGCGAGGACCGCCGCCGCGAGGCACAGCCACAGGCTCGGCAGGTAGTAGAGCTGGCAGAGCCCGAAGGCATAGGCCCCGACGCCGAAGTAGGCGCCATGGCCGAACGACGGCAGCCCGGCGTAGCCGAGCAGCAGGTTGAAGCCGAGCGCGTAGATCACCCAGATCATGACCTCCACCCCGAGGTAGGGATAGAGCCCGACGCCCTTGATCCAGAGCGGCAGCGTGGCGAAGGCGGCGACGGTTGCGAGTAGTTGCAACATCTATTCTCAAAGCGTATTGTTCTAGAACATCCGTTCTAAAGTCAATGGCCGCAACCCGAAACTACGACCAGCTGAAGGGCGAGCTCTCGCGCCGCTACCCGGAGATGTCGCCGCAGCTGCAGCGCATCGCCACCTTCGCCCTCGAGCATCCGCAGGACATGGCCCTCGACACCGTGGCGGCGCTCGCGCGCGAGGCCGGCGTGCAGCCCTCGGCGATGGTGCGCTTCGCGCAAGCGCTGGGCTATGAAGGCTTTTCCGGCCTGCAGCGGGTGTTCCGCGGCCGCCTGGTCGAGCGCTCCAACCATTCGCCCGGCGTACGCAACTACCGCGAGCGCATCCACGCCTTCCGCGCCGGGCAGCAGCGTTCCGGTCCCGGCGGGGTGCTCGGCCAATTCGTCGCCGACGGCATCGCTTCGCTCGAGGCCATGCACGAGCACGTCTCCGACGCCGACCTCGCCGCCGCGGTGAAGGAGATCGCCGGAGCGAACTCGGTCTATGTCCTCGGCCACCGCCGCTCCTTCCCGGTCGCCTACTACCTCGCCTATGCGCTGACGCAGCTCGAGCTGCCGGTGCACCTGATCGACTCGGTGGGCGGCATGGTCAACGAGCCCGCGCAGCTGATCGGCCCGAAAGACGCGCTGGTCGTGGTCTCGTTCAAGAACTACACGCCGCAGGTCCTCGAGGTGGCGAAGGCCTGCCATGCGCGGAAGGTACCGGTCATCGCGATCACGGACAACGCGCTGTCGCCCCTGGTGCGCACGGCAAAGGTCTGCTTCCAGCTCGAGGAGCAGACCGCCAAGCCCTTTCGCATGCTGGTCGCGCCGATGTGCCTGGCGCAGGCCCTGGTCGTCGCGGTCGGCGAACAGATCGAGCGATGAAAGCCCTCGACCTCATCTGCATGGGGCGCGCCGCGGTGGACCTCTACGGCGAGCAGATCGGCGCGCGGCTCGAGGACCAGACCTCGTTCGCCAAGTACCTCGGCGGCTCGCCCGCCAACACGGGGGTGTGCGCCAGCCGCCTCGGCCTGAAGGTGGCGATGCTGACGCGCGTCGGCGACGAGCACAACGGCCGCTTCGTGCGCGAGACGCTCGCCGCCGAGGGCGTCGACGTGTCGCACGTAAGGACCGACCCGCGGCGCCTGACTGCGCTCGTGTTCCTGTCGATCAAGGACCGCGCCACCTTCCCGCTGATCTTCTATCGGCACGACTGCGCGGACATGGCGATCGCGGCCGAGGACTTCGACGCCGCCTTCATCGGCTCGGCGAAGGCGTTGCTGGTCTCGGGCACGCATTTCTCGCAGCCGGGGATTGCTTCCGTGTGCCTTTCGGCGATCGAGCAAGCCAGGCGGTCGGGGACCCGGGTCGCGTTCGACATCGACTACCGCCCGGTGCTGTGGGGCCTGACGCCCCCCGGCCTGGGCGAGAAGCGCTTCGTCGCCTCGCGCCCGGTGACGGAGGCGCTGCAGAAGATCCTGCCGCACTGCGACCTGGTCATCGGCACCGAGGAAGAGATCCACATCGCCGGCGGCGTGGAGGACACCGCGGCGGCGATCACGCGCATTCAAGGCCTTACCAGGGCAACGCTGGTCGTCAAGCGGGGCCCGCTCGGATGCAGCGTCTTCTCAGGCACGGAAAGCCTCGAGCACAAGGGCTTCCCGGTCGAGGTCTTCAACGTGCTAGGCGCCGGCGACGGCTTTGCCGGCGGCTTCCTGTCGGCCTGGCTGCGCGAGCTGCCGCTGGCGGAATGCGCGCGCCGCGCCAACGCCTGCGGCGCGATCGTCGTCTCGCGCCACGGCTGCGCGCCGGCCATGCCGTCGCGCGAGGAGCTGGAGCTGTTCCTCTCGCGCGCCGACTGGCCATTCCGGCTGCGCGAATCGGCGCAGCTCGACGAAGTGCACCGCAAGACCACCGGCCGCCGCGCGCGACCCGAGGTGCTGGCGCTCGCCTTCGACCATCGCCGGCAGCTCGAGGAGCTCGGACCGCCGGACAGGATCCGCGCGTTCAAGCGCCTGATCTCGCTTGCCCTGCAGGAGAACGCCTCGCCGTCGGCGGGCGCGATCATCGACGAGCGCTACGGCGAGGAGGCGTTGTTCGATCTCACCGGCCATGGCATGTGGCTCGCCCGCCCGGTCGAGGCGGCCGGGGCCAACCCGCTCGCCTTCGAGGCAGGCGACAACATCGCCGCCGCGCTGCGCGCCTGGCCGGCCGAGCATGTCGTCAAGTGCCTGTTCTCCTTTGAAGAGAGAAATTTTCCGAAGGTCCTCCAGCTGCAGGACGCGTGCGTCGCCACCGGCCACGAGCTGCTGCTCGAGATCATCCCGCACGACCTGCCGCGCGCGCTGCAGCAGGCCTATGCCGCCGGCCTGCGTCCCGACTGGTGGAAGCTGCCGGCGCCTGCCACCGAAGAGGAATGGCTCGCGATTGAAAGCATCATCCGCCGGCACGACGCGCACTGCCGCGGCGTGATCCTGCTCGGCATGCAAGCGAGCGAAGAGGCGCTGGAGCACGGCTTCGCGCTCGCCGCGCGCCATCCCGTGTGCAAGGGCTTTGCCGTCGGCCGCACGATTTTCATGGACGCGGCGCGCCGCTGGTTCGCCGGCGGCTGCAGCGACGAGGACGTGGTGAAGAGCGTTTCCGGAAAATATGCCGCCCTGGCGTCGAGCTGGCGGAAAGCGAGGAGC
>DASUZH010000039.1:0-9755 GCA_036376975.1 Burkholderiales bacterium
GCCCTGGTCGGTCTCGACGCGCACCAGGCAGAACTCGAGGCGGCGGCCGTTTGCCGCGCCGTACTGGAACGGGATCGAGAGGGGTACCGCGATGACGCGGGTGATCTTCATTGCGCCGTCCTGCGCGCGGGTATGAGGGATGCATTCCAGTTGCGCAGTCCCGCCGCGAGTTCGTCGGTCGCGGGCTGGCCGAGGAAAGCGAAAGCGCGGCGCAGCGCGTTGGCGCGGCGCGCGGCATCGACCGGCTCCGCGCCGGTCTGCTTGGAAAGCTTCTCGCCCGCCGCGTTCACGGCAACCGGAACGTGCAGGTAGCGGGGCGTGGGACAGCCGAGCAGGCGCTGCAGGTGGATCTGCCGCGCGGTGGAATCGAGCAGGTCGGCGCCGCGCACCACGTCGGTGACGCCCTGCTCGGCATCGTCGACCACCACCGCGAGCTGGTAGGCGAACTGCCCGTCGGCGCGGCACAGCACGAAGTCGCCGACGTCGCGTTCCAGCACTTGCGATTGATCGCCCTGGACGCGATCCCTGAAGCGGATTTCGCCTTCGGCCCTGACCCGGACGCTGCGCACGGTCTTTCCGGGCGGCAGACCGCCGCGGCAGGTGCCGCTGTAGACGCGCGCGCCGTCGATCGCCAGCGCAGAGTCCGCGATCTCGCTGCGCGTGCAGCCGCACGGGTAGGTGTGGTCCTTGAGGCGGGACATCACGGCGCTGTACCGAGCGGTGCGGCGGCTCTGGTATTCGACGGCACCATCCCAGTGCAGCCCGAAGGCGTCGAGCGCGCGCAGGATGGCGTCGGCCGCGCCGGGCTGCTCGCGCGGCTTGTCGAGGTCTTCCATGCGTACCAGCCACTTGCCTTTTGCACTTCGCGCCTCCATGTAACTGGCGAGAGCAGCGACCAGCGAGCCGAAGTGCAGCGGACCCGTCGGCGACGGGGCGAACCGGCCTACGTACATGGTTGTCTAGAGTACACTGCACCCCTCCCGGGCGGATTGCAAAAATTCTTGCAAAACTTTGCGAAAGGCACAGCGTGGCGACCGTAGACCTGACCAAGGACAACTTCGAGAAAACCGTCAACGACAACGCGATGGTGATCATCGATTTCTGGGCGCCGTGGTGCGGTCCGTGCAAGGGTTTCGCGCCGGTCTACGAGAAGGCGGCCGAGGGCCACCCCGACGTGGTGTTCGCCAAGGTCAACACCGACGAGCAGCAGGAGCTGGCCGGCGCGTTCGGCATCCGCTCGATCCCCACGCTGATGGTGTTCCGCGAGAAGGTGATCCTGTTCCAGCAGGCCGGCGCGCTGCCGGGCAACGCGCTCGAGCAGGTGATCGCGCAGGCGAAGGCGCTCGACATGGCCAAGGTCCACCAGGAAGTGAACGCGAAGAATGGAACAGGTCAGGCGTAGCGCCGAGCGCGGCCACGCCAACCACGGCTGGCTCGACTCGTACCACAGCTTCTCGTTCGCGGACTACTACGACCCGCAGCACATGGGCTTCGGCCCGCTGCGCGTGATCAACGAGGACCGCGTGCAGCCCGGCCAGGGCTTCGGCACGCACGGCCACCGCGACATGGAGATCATCAGCTACGTCCTCGAGGGCGAGCTCGCCCACAAGGACTCGATGGGCACCGGCTCGACCATCGTTCCCGGCGACGTGCAGCGCATGAGCGCCGGCAACGGCGTGCGCCACAGCGAGTTCAATCACGAGACGGCGAAGGTGACGCACTTCCTGCAGATCTGGATCGAGCCGGCGGTGCGCGGCATTGCGCCTTCGTACGAGCAGAAGCACTTCGCCGCGGCGGAGAAGCGCGGGCGCCTGCGCCTGATCGCTTCGCCCGACGGCGCGGAAGGGTCGGTGACCATCCACCAGGACGCGCGCGTCTACGCCGGCCTGTTCGACGGCGCGGAGCGCGCCGAGCACGCGTTGTCCAAGGACCGGCTCGGCTACGTTCACGTCGCGCGCGGCAGCGTCAAGGTGAACGGGCGCGATCTGTCGGCAGGCGACGCGCTGAAGACCGACGGCGGCGCGATCCGCCTGGAGGCCGGCCGGGCCGCCGAGGTGATCGTGTTCGACCTGCCCTATTGGGACGATTGAAACAAAGTAGTGGTGCGTTCAATCGCCGCTCCCTAGACTAAGCACACCAAGGAGCCGCCATGCCCATCGACACAGGAATTTCCGCCAAGGACCGCGCCGCAATCGCGAACGGCCTTTCCAAGCTGCTGGCCGATACCTACCTGCTCTACCTGAAGACGCACAATTTCCACTGGAACGTGGAAGGGCCGATGTTCCAGACCCTGCACCAGATGTTCATGGAGCAGTACACCGAGGCGTGGAACGCGATCGACCCCATCGCCGAGCGGATCCGCGCGCTCGGACACTACGCGCCGGGCAGCTACAAGCAGTACATCAAGCTCGCCACGGTGAAGGAAACCGACGGCGTGCCGAAGGCCGAGCAGATGGTGCGCGACCTGATCTCGGGCCAGGAGACGGTTGCGCGCACCGCGCGCTCCGTGCTGCCGATCGCCGACGAGGCCAACGACCAGCCCACGCTCGACCTGCTCACGCAGCGGCTCGACATCCATGAAAAGAACGCATGGATGCTGAGGAGCCTGCTGAAGAAATGAGCCAGCCGCGATGAGCGGCATGCGCACCGAGAAGGACAGCTTCGGGCCGATCGAGGTGCCGGCGGCGCGCCTGTGGGGCGCGCAGACCGAGCGCAGCCTGCGTTTCTTCCGCATCTCCAGCGAGCGCATGCCGCTCGCCGTGGTCTACGCGCTCGCGCGGGTGAAGAAGGCGGCGGCTGCCGCCAATCTCGAATTGGGGTTGATCAAGAAAGAGAAATCGGAAGCGATCCAGCGTGCCGCAGATGAAGTGCTGGCCGGCAAGCACGACCAGGAGTTCCCGCTTTCGGTGTGGCAGACCGGCTCCGGCACGCAAAGCAACATGAACGTCAACGAGGTGCTGGCCAACCGGGCCTCCGAGCTGCTCGGCGGCGAGCGCGGGCAGAAGCGGCTGGTGCACCCCAACGACGACGTCAACCTGGGCCAGTCGTCGAACGACGTGTTCCCGACCGCCATGCACATCGCCGCGGCGCTCGCGCTGGACGAGGTGGTCGCGGCGCTGCAGGTGCTGAGGGCCACCCTGGCGAGGAAGAGCGAGGCTTTCGCCGCCGTGGTCAAGATCGGCCGCACGCACCTGCAGGACGCCACGCCGCTCACGCTCGGTCAGGAGTTTTCCGGCTACGTGGCGCAGCTCGAGCAGGGCGCGAGGGCGATCGCCGCCGCGCAGCCCGGCCTGTACCAGCTCGCCATCGGCGGCACCGCCGTGGGCACCGGTCTCAACACTCATCCCGAGTTCGCGCAACGGGCATGCGCAAGGCTCGGGCTGAAGGCGCCGTTCGTTCCGGCCGACAACAAGTTCGCCGCTCTTGCTGGACAGGAGGCCCTGGTCTTCGCCCACGGCGCGCTGAAGACCCTCGCGACCGCCCTGTTCAAGATCGCGAACGACATCCGGCTGCTCGCTTCCGGCCCGCGCTCCGGGCTGGCCGAGATTCGCATTCCGGAGAACGAGCCAGGCAGCTCGATCATGCCGGGCAAGGTGAATCCGACTCAGGCCGAGGCACTCACCATGGCTTGCGCGCAGGTGCTGGGCAACGACGCGGCGCTCGGCATCGGCGGCGCGTCCGGCCACCTCGAGCTCAACGTCTACCGGCCGATGATGATCAACGCGTTCCTGCAGAGCACCCGCCTGCTCGCCGACGGCTGCCGCTCGTTCGAGGAGCACTGCGCGCGCGGCATCGAGCCCGACGCGGCGCGCATCCGCGAGCTGCTCGATCGCTCGCTGATGCTGGTCACCGCGCTTTCGCCGCACATCGGCTACGACCGCGCCGCCGAGATCGCCAAGAAGGCGCACAAGGAAGGCAGCACGCTGCGCGAGGCCGCGCTCGCGCTGGGCTACGTGAAGGCCGAGGACTTCGATCGCTGGGTCAAGCCCGAGGCGATGACTTGATCGTCGTGCTCATCTCGGGGCGCGGCAGCAACCTGCAGGCGCTGCTCGACGCCGGCCTGCCGGTGTCGGCGGTGATCAGCAACGTCGCCGGCGCCAAGGGCCTCGAGGCCGCCGCGGCGCGGGGGGTGCCGACGCGCACCGTCGAGCACCGCAAGTTCGCCACGCGCGAGGCGTTCGACGCGGCGCTCGCCGCGGCGATCGACGAGTTCCGCCCGCGCCTGGTGGCGCTCGCCGGCTTCATGCGCGTGCTGACCGCGGGCTTCGTCGAGCGCTACCGGGGCAGGCTGCTCAACATCCATCCCTCGCTGCTGCCCGAGCTTCCCGGGCTCGACACGCACCGGCGCGCGCTCGCCTCGGGCGCGAAGCGCCATGGCTGCACGGTGCACTTCGTCACCGCCGAGCTCGACCACGGCCCGATCGTGATCCAGGCGGCGGTGCCCGTGCGCGCGGACGATACGCCGCAGTCGCTTGCAGCGCGGGTGCTGAAGCAGGAGCACGTCATCTACCCACGCGCAGTGCGCTGGTTTCTCGACGGCAAGCTGGTCATCGAAGGCGACCAGGTGCGCGTTAAGGGTGAAAAGGCCAAAGATGCGCAAATGGTTGTATCTGCTGACTAGCGTCGCCGGGCTGGCGCAGGCCGCGCCGCCGGCTCGCATCGAGGTCGCCTACGAGCTGAGCCGCGACGGCTCGGTGGTGGCCGAGGTGGTCGAGGTGCTCGAGCACGGCGGCGGCCGCTACCAGATCACCGAGACTTCCAGGGGCAAGGGCCTGCTCGCCTTCGCCGGCACCATCAAGCGCACCAGCCGCGGCGTGGCGGACGCGAAAGGCGTGCGCCCGCTCGAATACCTCGACGAGCGGCCGGGACGCAACTCGCGCGCCGCCTTCGACTGGCAGGCGCGCACCATTTCGATGCAGCACAAGGCAGAGCAGAAGAGCGTACCGATGCCCGACGGCGTGCAGGACCGGCTGTCGTTCATGCTGGCTTTCGCGCTGTTTCCACCCAAGGAAAAGGCGTTCACCTACCACGTCGCCGACGGCCGCGGCCTGTCCGAGCAGCGCTACCGCGTGGCGGGGCGCGAGAAGGTGAAGACCCCGGCGGGCGAGTTCACCGCGCTCAAGCTGGTGCGCAGCAAGGAGAAGGAGAACACGGAGATCTGGCTCGCCGCCGAGCTCGGCTACTTCCCGGTGCGGGTGTCGCAGGTGCCGAAGGACGGCAAACGCCTCGAGCAGACTGCAGTGCGCGTATCCGTTCCGTGAGGCTGACGCGCGGCCTGCTCGGGCACGCCGAGGCGGCGGCGGCGAAACTGCTGCAGCTTTCCGCGCCGGCCGACGAGACGCTTTCGCGCTACTTCCGCGACCACCGCGAGCTCGGGCAGCAGGAGCGGGCGTTCGTCGCGGAAACCGTGTTCGCGGTGCTGCGCCGCAGGCGCTCGCTCGAGGCGGCGGCCGGCTCCGCCGAGCCGAAGGCGCTGGTCGCCGCCGCGCTGCTGCGGGTGCAGGGACTCTCGGCGCGCGCGCTCGAAGGCCTGGTGGAAGACGCGCTGGCGGCGCGCGTGCGCGCCGTGCGGCCGGAAGCGCTGGCGCCGGCGGTGCGCGCCGACCTGCCGGACTGGCTCTGGAACCGGCTGGAGTCCGAGTACGGCGAGGCGGAGGCGCTGCGCATCGCGCAGGGCATGCTCAACCCGGCGCCGCTCGACCTGCGCGTCAACCTGGCGCGCACCGATCGCGACGCGGTGCTCGAGCGGCTGGCGCGCGACGAGATCGCCGCCGCGCCGACGCCGCATTCGCCGGCCGGCGTGCGGCTCGCCGGCAAGCCGGCGATCAACCGGCACCCGCTGTTCCGCGACGGGCTGGTCGAGGTGCAGGACGAGGGCAGCCAGCTGCTCGCCTGGCTGCTCGCGCCGCGCCGCGGCGAGATGGTCGCCGACTACTGCGCCGGCGCCGGCGGCAAGACGCTCGCCATCGGCATGCTGATGCGCGGCGCCGGCCGCATCTATGCGTTCGACGTGTCGGCGAAGCGCCTCGCCGCGCTCGCGCCGCGCGCCGCGCGCGCGGGAATTACCAACGTGCATTCGGTGGTGTTGTCAGGCGACAACGACGCGCGCGCCCGACGCCTGGCTGCGAAGCTCGACCGCGTGCTGGTGGACGCGCCCTGCAGCGGCTTCGGCACGCTGCGGCGCAACCCGGACCTCAAGTGGCGCCACGGCCCGCAGGCGGTGGTGGAACTCGCCGCCAAGCAGGCGCGGATCCTCGCTTCGGCGGCGCGCCTGGTGAAGCCGGGCGGCCGCCTGGTCTATGCGACCTGCAGCCTGCTGCGCGAGGAGAACGAGGCGATTGCGGACGACTTCGCGGGCGCGCATCCGGAGTTCCAGGCGCTTTCCTGCGCCGAGCTGCTCGCCGGCCAGCGCATCGCGGTCGCCGGCGAACGGCTGCGCCTGTGGCCGCACCGCGACGGCACCGACGGCTTCTTCGCCGCAGCCTTCTCCCGGCGCACGGCCTGAACGAATCGGCGCCCGGCCTGTCGTAGAAAAGTCCCTTTTTGAACAATGCTTAGGACAATTTTCACGATGCGCCCGGCGCATTTCGCGTAGAATGCAGCCGCCTCACATAACGCGCCTTTTAAAACGACTTTAAGGCACCCCTGATGCTCTTTTCCGGACTGATCGACCTGCCCTGGTGGGGCTATGTGCTCGTGGCGCTTGGCCTGACGCACATCACCATCGCGTCGGTCACCATCTATCTGCACCGCCACCAGGCGCATCGCGCGCTCGACCTGCACCCGGTGGTCTCGCACTTCTTCCGCTTCTGGCTGTGGCTCACCACCGGCATGGTGACCAAGGAATGGGCGGCCATCCATCGCAAGCACCACGCCAAGTGCGAGACGGCGGACGACCCGCACAGCCCGCAGGTGCACGGCATCAACAAGGTGCTGTGGACCGGCGTGTTCCTGTACGTGAAAGAAGCCTTCAACGACGAGACGATGGAGCGCTACGGCCACGGCACGCCGGATGACTGGGTCGAGCACAACGTCTATTCGGTCAGCTCGGTGTGGGGGCTCTGGCTGATGGGCGCGATCAACATCGCGCTGTTCGGGCTGGTCCCCGGCATGCTGATCCTGGTGACGCAGATCGTCTGGATCCCGTTCTGGGCCGCCGGCGTGATCAACGGCATCGGCCACTGGTTCGGCTACCGCAGCTGGGACGTGCCGGCACCCGACGCCAGCCGCAACATCGTTCCGATCGGCATGCTGATCGGCGGCGAGGAGCTGCACAACAACCACCACGCCTTCCCGGCTTCCGCGCGCTTCTCGATGAAATGGTACGAGATCGACCTCGGCTGGATGTACATCCGCGCGATGGAAACGCTCGGCCTGGCGACGGTGAAGAAGGTCGCGCCGAAGCCCCGCTTCGCCACGCCCAAGCCGTCCGCCGATTTCGACACGCTGCACGCGGTGATCGCCAACCGCTACGACGTGCTGTCGCGCTACGCCAAGTCGATCAAGCAGACCTACGCCGCCGAGATGGCGCGGCTCACGCACTGGTCGCCGAGCGACGCCGAGGTGCTGCGCCCGCTGAAGCGCGCGCTGCTGCGCGGCCAGGCGCGCGCCGGCGCGGAAAGCGCGCGGCTGGGCGAGGCGCTGAAGAAGTCCCGCGCGCTCGCCACCGTCGTCGCGATGCGCCACGAGCTGGCGGCGATCTGGGAGCGCTCGAGCGCGTCGAAGGAGCAGCTCCTGCGCCAGCTGCAGGACTGGTGCCACCGCGCGGAGTCGAGCGGCATCGCGCCGCTGGTCGACTTCTCGCACCGCCTGCGCTCCTACGCCTAGCGGCCCGACCCGCTAGAAACAAAAAAGCCCGCGCGAGCGGGCTTTTTTATTGGTCAGGCAGCGCCTACTTGAGCTTGCCTTCCTTGTACATCACGTGCTTCCTCGCCTTGGGATCGTACTTCTTGATCTCCAGCTTGTCGGGCGTGGTGCGCTTGTTCTTGGTGGTGGTGTAGAAGTGGCCGGTGCCGGCCGAGGACTCGAGCTTGATCTTCTCGCGCATGGCGGTCTCCCTAGGCCTTCTTCGCGGCGGCTTTGATCTCGGCCATCACGGCCTCGACGCCGAGCTTGTCGATGCGGCGCAGGCCGGCGGTCGACACGCGCAGGCGCACCCAGCGGTTCTGGCTTTCCACCCAGAAGCGGCGGTAGTGCAGGTTGGGCTGGAACAGGCGCCGCGTCTTGTTGTTGGCGTGCGAGACGAGGTGGCCCTTCATCGGCTTCTTGCCGGTCACTTGGCAAACGCGGGACATTGCTGACTCCGGAATTCGCGAAAGGGGCGGATTCTACTACAGCAACCCCCGCTCGGCGAAGGAGATGGCCTGGTTGCCGGCGACGATGAAATGGTCGAGGACCTTGACCTCGACCAGGGCCAGAGCCTCCTTCAGATTGCGCGTCAGGAGCTCGTCTGCCTGGCTCGGCTGGGCGGCGCCCGAAGGATGGTTGTGCGCAAAGATCACTGCGGCCGCGTTCCTGGCCAAGGCCGCCTTGACGATCTCGCGCGGATAGACGCTGGTCTGCGTGAGGGTGCCCTCGAAGGCCTCCTGGTACTCGATGACGCGGTGCTGCGCGTCGAGCCAAATGCATACGAATACCTCGTGCGCGCGGCTGCCGATCGCCAGCTTCAGGTAGTCACGTACCGCCCCGGGCGAGGTCAGCGCCGAATCCTTCTTCAGCCGCTCCTCGATCGACCGCCGCGCGAGCTCGAGCGCAGCCTCGAATTGCGCGCGCTTCGCCGGGCCAAGGCCCTTGATGCCCTTCAGGTCGGCCCCAAACATCCCAGCGAGGCCTTTGAAATGCGCCAGCAGTTCCCGCCCCAGCTCGACGGCGCTCTTGCCCGCGATTCCGGTCCGCAGGACCACGGCGAGAAGCTCGGCGTCGCTCAGCGCCCGTGCGCCCTTCGCCAGCAAGCGCTCGCGCGGCCGCTCGGCGAGCGGCCAGTCGGAAATCGCCATGTCGGGGCCTTTCCCTTAGAATCCCTGTCCCCCTTAACGGGTGGCTGGCCGATTCGATGACGTTGAAGGGAAAGAGGATTTTGCTGGGCATCACCGGCGGCGTCGCGGCCTACAAGGCCGCCGCCCTGACGCGCCTGCTGGTCAGGGCCGGCGCGGACGTGCGCGTCGCCATGACCGAGTCGGCGACGAAGTTCATCGGCACGGCGACCATGCAGGCGCTGTCCGGGCAACCGGTGTGGACCGATCCCTGGGACCAAAGGGTGCCGGATGGCATGGGCCACATCGAGCTGTCGCGCGACCGCGAGTTGATCGTGGTGGCGCCGGCCACCGCCGACTTCATGGCGCGCGTCGTGCATGGCCGCGCCGACGACCTGCTCGCCGCGCTATGCGTCGCGAGGCGCTGCCCGCTGATGCTCGCGCCGGCGATGAACGTCGAGATGTGGGAAAACCCTGCGACCCAGCGCAACGTCGCCGCGCTGCGCGCCGACGGCGTGCACCTCGCGGGTCCGGCGCCGGGTGACCAGGCCTGCGGCGAAACCGGCATGGGCCGCATGCTCGAGCCGGAGCAGATCCTGCGCGAGATCGAAGCGCTGTTCGGGCCGAAGCGCCTGCAGGGCAAGCGCGTCCTGGTCACCGCCGGCCCGACCGAGGAGCCGGTCGATCCGGTGCGCGTGCTGACCAACTCGAGCTCGGGAAAGATGGGCTACGCGGTGGCGCGCGCCGCGAGCGAGGCGGGCGCCGAGGTCACGCTGGTAAGCG
>DASUZH010000040.1:0-4380 GCA_036376975.1 Burkholderiales bacterium
GCCGGCGGCAGACGGAAGAGCGCGGGTGAGCCTTTACGGGCTCGCGCGACCCTTCCTTTTCGCCCTCGATCCCGAAGTAGCCCACCGCCTCACCCTCAAGCTATCTGACTTCCTGAGCTACCCTGCGGTCCCTTCGGCGCCGCTTGAAGCGATGGGCCTGAAGTTTCCCAATCCGGTGGGCTTGGCGGCCGGACTGGACAAGGACGCCGAGCACATCGATGCGTTCGGTCGCATCGGCTTCGGCTTCATCGAGGTCGGCACCGTGACGCCGCGGGCGCAACCAGGGAACCCGAAGCCCAGATTATTTAGGTTGATAGAGAAAAATGCGTTGATCAACCGCTTCGGGTTCAACAACGTCGGCGTCGACGCGTTCCTGCGCAACGTCGGCCGCGCGCGCTGGAAAGGCATCCTCGGCATCAACATCGGCAAGAACGCCGACACGCCTTCCGAGCGCGCCGTCGACGACTACGCGATCGGCCTCGAGAAAGTGTACGGCGCCGCTTCGTATGTGACGATCAACATCTCTTCGCCCAACACCAAGAATCTGAGGAACCTGCAGGAAGACGAGCAGCTCAATGGATTGCTCCGCACGCTTTCCGACCTGCGCACCCGGTTGACGGAGAAGCATGGCAGGCGCGTGCCGCTCGCCCTGAAGATCGCGCCCGACCTGGACGACGCGCAGATCCGTGCGATCGCCGACGCCGTGCGCCGCCATCGCTTCGATGCCGTCATCGCCACCAACACCTCGACCGGGCGCGAAGGTGTCGAGGGACTGGGACATGCCGAGGAAGCCGGCGGATTGTCCGGTGCGCCGATCACAGGGAAAGCTTCAGACGTTCTGAGGAAAATGCATTCCCAGCTGAAAAACGAAGTGGCGTTGATCGGGGCGGGCGGAATCATGTCCGGCGCGGACGCGGCGGCGAAGCGCGCCGCAGGAGCGTCGCTGGTTCAGCTCTACACCGGGCTGGTCTACCGCGGCCCCCAGCTGGTGTCCGAATGCGTATCGGCGTTCCGCGCGAAGTAAAGGACGGCGAGTCCAGGGTCGCCCTCAGCCCGCAGGGCGTTTCTTCCCTGAAGAATGTGGTGGTCGAGGCGGGAGCGGGACTCGGCGTCGGGTTCTCCGACGACGACTACCGGAAGGCCGGCGCCACCATCGGCGACGCGTGGGATTGCGAGCTGGTGGTGAAGGTGAAGGAGCTGCAGGAGCCGGAATATCGCAGGCCGCGCCGCGGCCAGACGGTGTTCGGCTTCCAGCACTTCGGCCCCGACCCGGAGCTGCTCGACGCGGCGCTCGCCTCGGGCGCGACTTTCATCGCCTACGAGACCGTCGGGCAAGCCGACGGCAGCCTGCCGATCCTCGCCCCGATGTCGGCCATCGCCGGGCGCCTCGCGCTGCAGGTCGGCGCCTGGTGCCTGCAGAAGCAGAACGGCGGCAGCGGCGTGCTGCTCCCCGGCCTGGACGGCGTCGCGCCCGGCAAGGTGGTGATCGTCGGGGCGGGAAACGTGGGTGGCAATGCGCTGCACGTTGCGCATGGCATCGGAGCCGATGTGACAGTCTTCTCAAGAACTGCGAAGCCGGGGCTCAAAGCTCGCTATCCGCGTGCAGAGTTCCGCACCGACGGCTTGTCCATCACCGGCGCCGACCTTGTAATCTGCGGCGTCCTCACCCCCGGCCAGATGTCGCCGAAGCTGATCACCCGCGCAATGCTGCGCGCCATGCGCCCCGGCTCGGTGCTGGTCGACGTCGGCATCGACCAGGGCGGCATCGCGGAAACCTCGCGGCCGACCTCGCACAGCGCGCCGACCTATGTCGAGGAGGGCGTGGTGCACTACTGCGTGCCCAACATGCCGGCCGCGGCCGCGCGCACGGCGAGCCTGGCGCTGGAGCGGGCGGTGTTGCCCTATGTCCTGCAGCTCGTGGACGGCGGCCTGGACGAGAAGCTGAAAAGCGGAATTCAGGTCCGCGCGGGAAAAGTGACGCACGAGCATCTCGCGCGCGACACTCGAAGGCCCTACCGATGAAACGCGAAGCAGTCGCGCTGGTCGACGAGGCGCGCTGCATCGGCTGCACGCGCTGCATCGACGCCTGCCCGGTCGACGCGATCGTCGGCGCGCAGAGCCTGATGCACACGGTGGTCGAGGCCTGGTGCATCGGCTGCGAGCTGTGCCTGCCGCCCTGCCCGGTCGATTGCATCGAGATGGTGCCGGCGCGCGCCGCCTGGACCGCGGCCCTGAAGGCGGACGCGAAGGGCCGTGCGGCGGCGCGGAAGGCAAGGCTGCGGAAGCAGGTCGTTTTCCCGCAAAGAAACCGCCAGGCCATCGTGGCCGAGGTCCTGGCGCGCAGGAAGCGATGAATCCGGCCAAGCGCAGCGAGATCTACCGCCGGCTGCAGGCGGCGAACCCGCACCCGACCACCGAGCTGCGCTACCGCACGCCCTACGAGCTGCTGGTCGCGGTCGTGCTGTCGGCGCAGGCGACGGACAAATCGGTCAACCTGGCGACGACCGAGCTGTTCAAGGTCGCTGACGCGCCGCACAAGATGGTGCGGCTCGGCGTCGCCGGCGTCGAGGAGTACATCAAGCGCATCGGCCTGTTCCGTACAAAGGCGAAGAACGTGGTGGAACTGTCACGCCTTCTGGTTGAAAAATTCGGCGGTGAGGTTCCCGCCGACCGCGAAGCGCTCGAGGGCCTGCCCGGGGTGGGAAGGAAGACCGCCAACGTGGTGCTCAACACTGCCTTCGGCCAGCCCACCGTGGCCGTGGACACTCATATCTTTCGCGTCTCCAACCGCACCGGCCTCGCGCCCGGCAAGGACCCGCTCGCGGTCGAGGAGAAGCTGTTGAAGTTCACGCCGCCCGAGTACCTGCAGAACGCGCACCACTGGCTGATCCTGCACGGCCGCTACGTCTGCCTGGCGCGCAAGCCCGGCTGCCCGCAGTGCCTGATCCGCGACCTGTGCGAGTTCAAAGGCAAGACGCGGGATGTTTGATCCCTCGCGCGACCAGGTGCGGGACACCTTCTTCGGCGCGTGGCGCAAGTACCGCGCCGGCGAGCCGCTGGTCGGCGTCGAGTCGCTCGCGCTCGACGTGATCCTGCTGCACCCCGAGTACCACGGCGTGCTCAGCCTGCCGACCAAGTACCGCGAGAAGGACTACACGGACGAGGCCAACCCGTTCCTCCACATGAGCCTGCACGTCGCCCTCGAGGAGCAGCTGTCGATCGACCAGCCGCCCGGCATCGTTCGCCTTTTCAATCAATTGCTCATGAAAAAGGGCGAAAAGCACGAAGCGCTGCACCAGGCGATCGAATGCCTGGCCGAGACGATGTGGCGCGCGCAGCGCGACAAGGCGCCGCCCGACGCCGCCGCCTACCTTGCCTGCCTGGCGCAGCGCGGGCGCGCCTGATCGACGGGCGGCTACAGCCGCCGTCGGACACCGACAGCCGCCCAGACTACGCGGCCCGCAACCGTCGCAGGCAATCGGGTCCTGCATGATGGGCCATGAACTCCGTCCTGCTGCGCCTCTGCCTGCTGCTCGCCCTGCTCGCCCCCGCCGCGGCCGGCGCGACCGACCTCTCCCAAACCGTGGTGCTGGTGGCGAAGCGCGAGCTGCGCGACCAGCTCTACGGCTCGAGCGTCCTGCTCGCCAGGCCGCTCGACGCCGATCGCCATGTCGGCGTGATCATCAACAAGCCGCTGAAGACCACCCTCGGCGCGCTGTTTCCGGGCCACGAGCCGTCGCGCAAGGTGGCCGACCCGGTGTTCCTCGGCGGCCCGTTCGTGTCGGAGGTGATCTTCGCCCTGGTGCAGCGGACCGAAAGCCCCGGCACCCGCTCGCTGCGCATCGCGCCCGACCTCTACCTCGCCACCGACAGCAGCGTGGTCGACCGCATCATCGAGTCGGAGCCGTCGCACGCGCGCTTCTTCGCCGGCGTGGTGCTGTGGCGCGCCGGCGAGCTCGCCAGCGAGATCAAGCGCGGCCTGTGGTTCGTGCAGGCGCCGCGCAGCGAGATCGTGCTGCGCAAGCCGGCCGGCCTGTGGGAGGAGATGGTCGACCGCCTGGAGAAGGCGGCCCGGGCGATCTAGCGGGAGCTACGTCATCCCCGCGAAAGCGGGGACCCATGGATTCCCGCCTTCGCGGGAATGACGATGGTTAGCGCTGGTCGTGCAGGTTGGACTTCTGGCTGGCGAAGAACGCCGCCAGGTCCTCGATGTCCTTCTTCGACAGCGGCGCGGCGAAGCCCTTCATGATCGGGTTGCTGCGGCGGCCGCTCTTGTAGTCGGTGAGCGCCCTGACCAGGTAGTCGTAGTGCTGTCCCGCGAGGATCGGCTGGTCCGGGGTGGAAGGCTTGTTGCCCTCGGCACCGTGGCAGGCGGCGCAG
>DASUZH010000041.1:0-8436 GCA_036376975.1 Burkholderiales bacterium
CTTCAGCTTGCGCTCGATCTGCCGCGTGCGCACCTCGGCCTGGTCGATGGTATTGGCCACCGTCTGCAGCTGGCGCTTGGTGTTCGCCAGCACCTCGGCGAACTTGCCGAACTCCGACTTCACCGTGCCGAGCACCTTCCACACCTCGGAGGAGCGCTGCTGGATGGCGAGCGTGCGGAAGCCCATCTGCAGGCTGTTTAGATAAGCCAGCAGGTTGGTCGGACCGCAGATGGTGACGCGGAACTGGCGCTGGATCTGCTCGAACAGGCCGGGCCTGCGCAGCACCTCGCCGAACAGGCCCTCGAAGGGCAGGTAAAGCAGCGCGAAATCGGTGGTGTGCGGCGGCTCGACGTACTTCTCGGCAATCGTCTTGGCCTCCAGCTTGACGCGCGCCTCGAGCGCCTTCTCGGCCATCTCGAGCGCCGCCTTGTCGCCGGCTTCCTGCGCCGCCTGCAGCCGCTGGTAGTCCTCGATCGGGAACTTGGCGTCGATCGGCAGCAGGACCGGGTTGTCGCCGTCCCGGCCCGGCAGCCGGATGGCGAACTCCACCCGGGCGCTCGAGCCGGGCCGCGTGGCGACGTTCCTCTCGTACTGCTCCGGCGCCATCACCTGCTCGAGCAGCGCCGCGAGCTGCGTCTCGCCGAGCACACCGCGCGTCTTGACGTTGGACAGCACTCTCTTCAGGTCGCCCACGCCTGCCGCCAGCGTCTGCATCTCGCCCAGCCCCTTGTGAACCAGCTCGAGGCGCTCCGATACCTGCTTGAACGACTCCGACAGCCGCTTCTCCAGCGTGGCGTGCAGCTTCTCGTCCACCGTCTGGCGCATCTGGTCCAGCTTGGAAGCGTTGTCCTGCTGGATGCGCTCGAGGCGGCTCTCCACCGCGCCGCGCAGCGTCTCGAACTGGGCGTTCTGCACGGTGGCGTGCGAGCCCATCTGAGTGGTGAGCGTCTGGCTGAAGGTCGCCAGGTTGCGCGACAGCTCTTCCCGCGCTTCGCGCTCCGCGGCCCGCGACCGCATCAGGAACACCGCGAGCAGCCCGGCGATCGAGATCGACACCAGCAGGGTCACCACTACGAGGGTTTCGACCATGCTGTATATTAATACAGTTAGGCGGATTCCCTCAACGTGATCGCCGGCGAGGCGCGCAGCACCTTGCGCGAGGACAGCCATGCGTTGAGCGAGAGCAGCGCCAGCCCGGCAAGCGGGCCGGCGACGAACAGCTCGGGGCTGGGCGGCAGGTCGAGCTCGAACACGCGCCGCGCGAGGAGCTGGCCGATCAGCGCGGCGCCGAGGGTGGCGAGCAGCCCGGCGAGCAGGCCCATGGCGAGGAACTCGGCGCGCTGGCTGCCGGCGACCTGCGCGCGCGAAGCGCCGTAGACGCGCATCACCGCCGCCTCGCGCCGGCGCTCGTCCTCGGTGGCGACCAGCGCCGCGTACAGCACCAGCATTCCGGCGCCGAGCGCGAACAGGAAGATGAACTGCACCGCGCCGATCAGGCGGTCGATCACCTCCTGGCCCTGGCGCAGCGCCGCGGCGACGTCGACCACGGTCAGGTTGGGGAAGCGCGCGGCGAGCTCGCCCACCACCTTCTCCTGCCCCTGCTCCAGGCGGAAGGCGCTCACATACGAAGCCGGGAACTGCTCGAGCAGGCGCGGCGGCGCGATGACGAAGAAGTTCACCTTCATCGAGTCCCAGCGCAGCTTGCGCAGCGAGCTGATGCGCGCGCTGAAGGTCTCGCCGCCGATGTTCCAGGTCAGCTCGTCGCCGAGCTTCCAGCCCAGCCGCTGCGCGATGCCCTCCTCCACCGAGATCTCGCGCGCGTCGGGCGTGAACCAGGCGCCGGCGGTGATGGTGTTGTGCGCTGGCGGCCCCGTCAGGTAGGAGAGGTTGAACTCGCGCTCGATCAGGCGGCGCGCGCGCTCCTCGGTGTAGTCGGCCTCGCTCACCGGCCGGCCGTTGTGCCCCACCACGCGGCCGCGCACCATCGGGTAGAGGTCGGGCACGGCGATTTTTCGCTCGTCGAAGAACTGCTTGATCGGCGCCAGCTGGTCGGGCTGCACGCCGATCAGGAAGCGGTTCGGCGCGTCCGGCGGCGCCGAGCGCCGCCAGGCGTCGACCAGGTCGTTGCGCGTGAAGGTGAGCAGCAGCACCGCGGTGAGGCCGAGCGCGAGGCTCGCCACCTGCACCGCGTTGCCGCGCGCGTGGCGCCGCAGGTTGGCGAGGCCGTAGCGCAGGCGCCGGCCGAGCAGGCGCACCAGCCACTGGCGCGTCAGCAGGCGCAGCGCGCCCCAGGCGACGGCGAAGAACACCAGCACCGCCGCGGCGAAGCCGCCGACCACGGTGACGCCGAGCTTCGCGTCGCCCGCCTGCCAGACGAGCAATCCGCACAGCGCGAGAAAGCCGAAGCCGTACACCGCCAGCGTGCCGCCCTTCAGGGCGCCCGACTCGCGCCGGATGACGCGCACCGCCGGCACGTTCTTCAGCTGCACCAGCGGCGGCAGCGCGAAGCCGAGCAGCAGCACCAGGCCGACCAGGAAGCCCTGCGCCGCCGGCAGCAGGCCGGGCGGCGGCAGCTCGGCCTTGACCACGCCGGCGAACGCGGCGGCGATGGTCGACTGCGCGGCGAAGCCGAGCGCGACGCCGGCCAGGCAGGAGGCGAGGCCGAGCAGCGCGAACTCCATGCCGTAGAGCGAGACCAGCTTCGACTGCGTCGCGCCGAGGCAGCGCAGCACCGCGCAGCCGTCGAGGTGGCGCTCGACGAAGCGGCGCGTGCCGAGGGCGATGGCGACGCCGGCGAGGATCGCGGCGAGCAGCGCGGTGAGGCCGAGGAAGCTGCGCGCGCGCTCGACCGAGTTGCGCACCTCCGGCCGCCCGGTCTCCAGGTTGTCGACGCGCTGCCCGCGCTCCAGGCGCGGCCGCAGCTCCGCCTCGAACGCGCGCACGCGCTCGCTAGGGCCGGCCGCGTACAGGTAGTACCAGACGCGGCTGCCGCGCTGCACCAGCCCGGTCGCCGGCACGTCGTCGAGGTGCATCATCAGGCGCGGCGCGATGTTGAAGAAGTTGGCGCTGCGCTCCGGCTCGAGGGTCAGCACCGCCGCCACCTCGAGCTCGGCGTTGCCCAGGCGCAGCCGGGAGCCGACCGGCGCGTTGAGCGCGGCCACCAGGCGCTCCTCGATGAACACGCTGCCGCGCTTCGGCCCGCTTTCCGCCGGCGCGTCGGCCTCGCCCGGCGCGGATGCGATGCGCAGGCGGCCGCGCAGCGGATACTCCGGGGTGACCGCCTTGACGCCGGCGAGCATGTTCTGGCCGTTGGCCACCGCCATGCTCATGAAGTTGAGCGCCGCGGCGGCCTGCAGGCCGCGCGCGCGGATCTCCGCCGCCATCTCCGCGCGCCAGGGCTGGTCGGCGACCAGCACCAGGTCCGCGCCGAGCAGCTGGTGCGCGTCGCGCTCGATCGCGCTGCCGATGCGGTCGGCGAAGAACGCGACGCTGGTCACGCTGGCGACGGCGATCACCAGCGCCGCCGCCAGGATGCGCAGCTCGCCCGCGCGCCAGTCGCGCACCAGCATGCGCCAGGCCTGCGCGATGGAATGAAGGTTCAGGCGACGATCCTTCCGCCCGCCAGGCGGACCGAGCGGCCGCAGCGGCCGGCCAGCGTCTCGTCGTGGGTCACCAGCACCAGGGTCGTGCCGTACTCGCGGTTCATCCCGAACAGCAGGTCGATCACGCCCGCGCCGGAGGCGGCGTCGAGGCTGCCGGTCGGCTCGTCGGCGAGCAGCACCTTCGGCCGCACCACGAAGGCGCGCGCCAGCGCGACGCGCTGCTGCTCGCCGCCGGACAGGTGCTTCGGATAGTGGTGCAGCCTTTCGCCCAGGCCGACGCGCAGCAGGATCTCCTTCGAAAGCTGCTCGGCCTGCGGATGGTTCGACAACTCGAGCGGCAGCATGACGTTCTCCAGAGCGCTCAGCGCCGGCAGCAGCTGGAACGACTGGAACACGAAGCCGAGGGTGCGGCCGCGCAGCTCGGCGCGGCGGTCCTCGTCGAGCGCGAAGACGTCGGTGCCGTCGAGCTCGACCGTGCCGGCCGAGGGCGTGTCGAGGCCGGCGAGGATGGCGAGCAGGGTCGACTTGCCCGAGCCCGAGGCGCCGAGCACCGCCACCGCCTCGCCGCGCGTGACCGCGAGGTCGATCTCGCGCAGAATAACGAGGTCAGCTTCGCCGCTCTTCACGGTCTTGCCGATGCCACGCGCGGTCAAAACGCTGTTGTTCTGCATGCTTCTTGCGTTCGGCGCGCCGGCGGCCGCCCAGCGCTCGATCCTCATATTAGGAGACAGCATCTCGTCGGCCTACGGCATCTCCCAGGCGCGCGGCTGGGTGGCGCTGCTCGACGCGCGTCTCAAGCGCGAGCGGCTCGATTATATCGTCGCGAACGCCAGCGTCTCGGGCGAAACCACCGCCGGCGGCGCGGCGCGGCTGCCGCGCGCGCTGCAGCAGCACCGGCCCGCGGTGGTGGTGCTGGAGCTCGGCGGCAACGACGGTCTGCGCGGCCTGCCGGTGGCGGAAGTAAGACGAAACCTTTCAGCAATGATCGAGCAATCTTCCAAGGCCGGCGCGCGCGTGCTGCTGCTGGGGATGAGGGTGCCGCCGAACTACGGCGGCGACTACGCGAAGGCTTTCGACGCCGTGTTCGCCGAACTGGCGCGACAGCACAACACCGCGCTGGTTCCCTTCCTGCTGGAGGATTTCGCCGACGATCCCAATGCGTTCCTGCCCGACCGCATCCATCCCACCGAGGCCGCGCAGCCGCTGATGCTGGAGCGCATCTGGAAAGAGCTGCGGCCGCTCCTCAAGTAACCGTCAGCCTGGCCGGCCCGGCCGAGAGCTTGCCGATGGCTTTGGCTTCACCGAATCCGCGCTTCTCGAACTCCGCGAGCACTCGCGGGACGGCGTGCGGAGCGCATGCGACCAGCAGTCCTCCGCTGGTCTGCGGATCGGTGATCAGCTTGCGCTTCCACTCCTCGCCGTTCAGCGAAACCTCGGAGCCATAGCCCTTCCAGTTCCGATCCGACGCCCCGGTTGCTACGCCCAGCTTCGCCCAGTCGCGGGCTTCTGCGATCAGGGGCAAGGCATCGAAAGAAACTTCGGCCGCAAGCCGGGAACCGCGGCAGATCTCGCGCAGGTGGCCGGCGAGGCCGAAGCCGGTGACGTCGGTGAGCGCGTGCACGTCGGGAAGCTCGGCGAGCGCCTCGCCCGGCGTATTCAGCTTGGTGGTCCACTCGACCATCTGCGCGTAGCCGCCGGCGGAGAGCCTGCCCTTCTTCAGCGCGGCCGACAGGATGCCGACGCCGAGCGGCTTGCCGAGGACCAGGACATCGCCCGCCTTCGCCGAGCTGTTTCTCTTCACCTTGTCCGGATGCACCAGGCCGAGCGCGACCAGGCCGTAGATCGGCTCGAGCACGTCGATCGAATGGCCGCCCGCCACCGGGATGCCGGCCGCGGCGCACACCGACTCGCCGCCGGCGAGGATCGCGCGGATCACCGCAGTGGGCAGCTTGTCGAGCGGCATGCCGACGATGGCGAGCGCGAAGATCGGCTTGCCGCCCATCGCGTAGACGTCGGAGATCGCGTTGGTCGCCGCGATGCGGCCGAAGTCGTACGGGTCGTCGACGATCGGGGTGAAGAAATCGGTGGTGGCGACGAGCGCCTGCGAGCCGTTCAGCCGGTACACCGCCGCGTCGTCGGCCGTCTCGGTGCCGACCATCAGGTCCTTCGGCAGCGCGCCGGAGATGCCGCTCGAAGCGAGGATCTCCGACAGCACCGCGGGCGCGATCTTGCAGCCGCAGCCGCCGCCGTGGCTGAACTCGGTAAGGCGAATTTTTTCGGGTGCGTTCATAAGCGTAAAATCATACGCCCATGAAGCCCCATCAGATCGCGGTCGAGAAGGCGGATTTCGCCGCCTACGACGCGGTGATCGATACCCGCTCGCCGGCGGAATACGCCGACGACCACGTGCCGGGCGCGATCTCCGCGCCGGTGCTCGACGACGACGAGCGCGCGCAGGTGGGTACCCTGTACAAGCAAGTGTCGCAGTTCGACGCGAAGAAGCTCGGCGCCGCCCTCCTCGCGCGGAACGTCGCGCGCCACGTCGAGACGCTGTTCGCCGACAAGCCGAACACCTGGCGCCCGCTGGTCTACTGCTGGCGCGGCGGCAAGCGCTCCGGCGCCATGGCGCAGGTCCTGCGCGAGATCGGCTGGGAAGCGCAGACGCTGGAAGGCGGCTACAAGGCCTACCGCCGCTGGGTGGTGGCGCAGCTGCAGGCGCTGCCGCCGAAATACGCCTTCACCGTCGTCCACGGCCCGACCGGCAGCGGCAAGAGCCGCTTGCTGGCCGCCCTCGCCCGGCAGGGCGGCCAGGTGCTCGACCTCGAGCAGCTCGCCGCGCACCGCGGCTCGGTCCTCGGCGGCCTGCCCGACCAGCCGCAGCCGCCGCAGAAGATGTTCGAGAGCCGGCTGCTCGCCGCGCTCTGCGCCCTCGACCCGTCGCGCGCCGTGTTCGTCGAAGGCGAGTCGAAGAAGATCGGCCAGCTGCAGGTCCCCGACGCCCTCATCGCCGCCATGCGCGCGTCCCGCTGCGTGCGGCTCGAAACCGACGTGGAGACGCGCGTCACGCTGCTGATGGAGGAATACCGGCACTTCCTCGCCGACCGCGCCGCCCTCGAAGCGCAGCTCGACTGCCTGGTCGCCCTGCACGGCCGCGAGAAGATCGCGGAATGGAAGGCGCTCGGCACGCGCGGCGAGTTTCGCGAAGGCGTGCGCCGCCTGCTGCTCGAGCACTACGACCCGGCCTACAAGCGCTCCTCGCAGCGCAACTTCGTTCATCTCGCCGCCGCGCGGCCGCTGCGCATCGCGTCGCCCGACGAGACGGCCTTCGAGACGGCCGCCCACGCTCTAGTGACCCCGGAGGAAGTCCCCGCATGAAGCCGCTGGCACCCGCAGTTCTCCTCGCCTGCCTCGCGCTTGCATCGGCGCCGGCGCCGTCGCAGACCATGTACCGCTGCGGCAACCAGTTCCAGGACAAGCCCTGCGCCGACGGCAAGGGCAAGGTGGTCGGCAAGCCCGCGCCGGCGGCGCCGGCCACTCCGGCGGCGAAGAAGGCCGCCGCCAAGGCCGGCGACCCGGCGCACCCGAAGGGCGCCACCCCGTCGCAGGCCGTGGCGCGCCGCTGCATGTACCTGCGCGACCAGCTGAAGGGCGCGAACCCGCGCGCCAAGGAGGAGTTGCAGGCCCAGATGCGGGAGACCGGCTGCGCCTACGCCGCCGGCGGCGCGATCGAGAAAGAGAAGGCCTGCGCCTCGGCGCAGGCCGGCAAGGAAATCAGCGAGACCTGCCGCGCCTACGACAAGCGGCTATAGCTTCCCTCATGGCCAGCGAAGCAACCCCGTGCGAACTATGCTCGCGGCGCGAAGTGCTGCTTGAGAACGCACTGGCCTACGTGCGCCCCGACAACAACTCGCTCAGCCGCGGGCACGTGCTGGTGATCCCCAAGCGCCATGTGGCGGATTTCTTCGACATGACCGCGCAAGAGCAATCGGCGGTCGTTTCGCTGCTGGGCGAGGCGCAGAAATCTATCCAGAAGCAGCATTCGCCGGACGGCTACAACATTGGAGTGAATGTCGGGAAAGCGGCAGGCCAGTCGCGGATGCACGTCCACCTGCACCTGATACCTCGCTATGCGGGCGATGTAGCCGATCCGCGGGGCGGCATCCGGTGCGTACTGTCGGAGAACAAGAAGACCTAACAAGGGGGTTCGTTGTGAGGGTATATAACGTCGCCGGGTACGCGATCCTTCTCGCGCATGCGTTGGCCAGCCTGTATTTCGCCCCGCCCCACCTCGGTCCGTGGGCGGGCTTGCTGATCGGCGCCGCCTACCTCATCGCTTGCTGGTTCACCGCAGGGCTGTACTTGTCTTCCGTGATTCACATGGGGATCGCCCATCGCGCGCTCGACTACAAGGAGTGGTTCGTGAAGGCGCTCACGGTGGTGAACAACACCTTCGGCGTCTACATCAATCCGCACACCTGGGTGAACCGGCACCGGCTGCACCACAGGTTCTCGGATCATCCCGGGGATCCGAACAAGCTTTCGTCCGACGGCTTCTGGAAGACGATGTGGCTTTGCATGTTTCCGTACAACACCACGGCCAACGTCGCCAACGACGAGATCTTCAAGTCGTGGTCATTCCGCCTGGTGTCGAATCCGGCCTTCGCCGTGGTTTCGCAGGTTTTCAACCTCTGGCTGCTGTCGGTGCTGGTGGGCGACCTGCGCTTTGCGGCGGCGATCTGGCTCATGACGCGCGTGTTCGCGCTGTGGATCAACATGGTGCAGAACTACTGGACCCACGACCGCAGGTTCGGCTACCGGCGCTACGACGACGAGC
>DASUZH010000042.1:0-5102 GCA_036376975.1 Burkholderiales bacterium
AGCCCTTGCCGAGCCCTTTGGATGCAGCGCATACCAGCGCGCTTTTTCCTCTGATGCCGAGATCCATGTCTAGCCTTTCTTTAGAGAAACGAGAAGCACGCCGCCGATCACCAGCGCCGCGCCCGCCATCTGGCGCGGGCCGAACGGCTCGCCCAGGCCGAGCGCGCTCATCACCGCCACGCTCACCGGGCTGACGGCGCCGACCAGCGCGAACTCGGTCGCGCCGATGCGCCGCAGGGCCTCGGCCTGCAGGAACAGAGGCAGCACCGTGCTGACGGTGGCGAGGATGATGGCGTAGGTCCAGACGCTGGCCGGCAAGGCGAGCGCGCTCATCGGCTCGAGCGCGAAGAACTGCACCAGCGCCGGCGCGGTCGCGACCGCCATGCTGTAGGCAGTGAAGCGCATCGAGCCGACGCGCTTCACCACCTGGCTGCCGGCGACCAGGTAGACCGCGTAGCAGAGCGCGGAAGCGAAGACCAGCAGCACGCCGAGCAGGAACAGCTTGCCCTCGCCGCTGGTGCCGATCTGGTCCGACACGACCAGGGCGATGCCGGCGTAGCTCATCACCAGCGAGACGACTTCGCGGCGCTTCGGGGTCTTCCTGAGGAACAGGAACACGAGCGACAGCACCATCGTCGGATACAGGAACAGGATCAGCCGCCCGACGCCGGCGCCGACGTACTGCAGGCCGAGAAAGTCGAGGAAGCTCGCGGCGTAGTAGCCGAGGAAGCCCAGCCCGGCCACCGCCGCCCAGTCCCGGCGCGTGAGCGCCGGCTGCTGGTTGCGCAGCCACCAGGCGATGACCAGGAAGAAGGGCAGCGACAGCGCCATGCGCAGGAAGAGCAGGGTGTTCGGGCTGACCGGGTGGGCGGCATACGAGAGCTTGATCAGGATCGGGCGGAACGAGAAGCACAGCACGCCGACGAGCGCGCAGGCGATGCCCCAGCCGCGATACGACGCCGTGCTCAACGCCGGCGCTTCGTCGTGCCGAGGATCGAGCCCAGGAGTCCTCGTATGACCTGCCGCCCAAGCTCAGAGCCGACAGCGCGCGCGGCACTCTTGGCCATCGCTTCCATCGGGGATTGCCGGGTTGACGGCTTGGCAGCCGGCTGCTTCTCGATTGGCTTCTCGGCCGGCGCAGCTGGCTTCTCCTCCGTGCGCCCCTTGATCTTCTCGTACGCCGACTCGCGATCGACCGCCTTCTCATACTTGCCGAACACGGCCGAGGCCTTGATGCACTGCGCTTTCTCGTCGGGCGTGAGCGGGCCGAGGAAGCTGCCGGGCGGCACGATGAAGGCGCGCTCGACGATGCGCGGGGTGCCCTTCTCGTCGAGGAAGCTGACCAGCGCCTCGCCGACGCCGAGCTCGGTGATCACCTGCTCGGCCTTCAGCTTCGGGTTGGGGCGCAGGGTCTCGGCGGCGGTCTTCACCGCCTTCTGGTCCTTCGGCGTGAAGGCGCGCAGCGCGTGCTGCACGCGGTTGCCGAGCTGGCCGAGGACCGACTCGGGCACGTCGAGCGGGTTTTGCGTGACGAAGAACACGCCGACGCCCTTCGAGCGGATCAGGCGCACCACCTGCTCGACCTTGTCGAGCAGCGCCTTGGGCGCCTCGTCGAACAGCAGGTGCGCCTCGTCGAAGAAGAACACCAGCTTGGGCTTGTCCACGTCGCCCACTTCGGGCAGCTGCTCGAACAGCTCGGCAAGCATCCAAAGCAGGAAGCTGGAGTAGAGCTTGGGCGAATTCATCAGCTTGTCGGCGGCGAGGATGTTGACCACACCCTGGCCGCCCTTCACCTGCATCAGGTCGGCGATGTCGAGCATCGGCTCGCCGAAGAACTGCGCCGCGCCCTGGCTCTCCAGCGCCACCAGGCCGCGCTGGATGGCGCCGATCGAGTTGCCGGCGACGTTGCCGTACTCGGTCTTGAACTGCGCCGCGTTATCGCCCACGAACTGCAGCATGGCGCGCAGGTCCTTCAGGTCGAGCAGCAGCAGGCCTTGGTCGTCGGCGATCTTGAACACCAGCTGCAGCACGCCTTCCTGGGTCTCGTTCAGCCCGAGCATGCGGCCCAGCAGCAGCGGCCCCATGTCGGAGACGGTGGCGCGCACCGGGTGGCCGCTCTTGCCGTAGACGTCCCAGAAGGCGGCCGGGCAGGCGCCGAACTGCGGGCCGATGCCGAGGGACTTGAAGCGCTCGAGCACCTTCGGGTTGCCGCCGCCCGCCTTGGCGACGCCCGACAGGTCGCCCTTCACGTCGGCCATGAACACCGGCACGCCGATCGCCGACAGGCCGTGGGCCAGCGCCTGCAGCGTGACCGTCTTGCCGGTGCCGGTGGCGCCGGTGATCAGGCCGTGGCGGTTGGCGAGCGCGGGAAGGAGGTGCAGCTCGGTCTTGCCGTTGCTGGCGACGAGGAGCGGCGAGGCCATGACGTAAAATCATACTATGGCGGGTCACAGCAAATGGGCGAACATCAAGCACCGCAAGGCCGCTGCGGATGCGAAGAAGGGCGCGGTGTTCACGCGGCTGATCAGGGAAATCACGGTCGCCGCGCGCGCCGGCGGCGGCGACCCGAACAGCAATCCGCGCCTGCGCCTTTCGCTCGAGAAGGCGCGCGAGGCGAACATGACCAAGGACAGCGTGACGCGCGCCATCCAGCGCGGCACCGGCGAGCTGGAGGGCGTTTCCTACGAGGAGGCGCGCTACGAAGGCTACGGCGTGGCCGGCGCGGCGGTGCTGGTCGAGTGCCTCACCGACAACCGCACGCGCACCGTGGCGGAAGTGCGCCACGCCTTCACCAAGAACGGCGGCAACCTCGGCTCCGACGGCTCGGTGGCCTATCTGTTCAAGCATGTCGGGCAGTTCGTGTTCGCGCCCGGCACCAGCGAGGACAAGGTAATGGAAGCGGCGCTCGACGCCGGCGCCGAGGACGTGCTGGCGAACGACGACGGCTCGGTCGAGGTGCTGAGCGCGCCGGCCGACTTCCTCGCCGTGAAGGCGGCGCTGGAGAAGGCCGGCCTCAAGCCCGAGCTGGCCGAGGTCACCATGAAGCCGGTCAACGAGAACCCGCTCGCCGGCGGCGACGCGCAGCGCATGCGCAGCCTGCTCGACGCGCTGGAGGCGCTCGACGACGTGCAGAACGTCTACACCACGGCGGTAATCGACTGAAGATTCTCGGCATCGATCCGGGACTCAGGGTCACCGGGTTCGGGGTGATCGAGAAAAACGGTACGCGCCTGCAGTACGTGACGAGCGGCTGCGTGCGCTCGGGATCGGGCGACCTGGCGACCCGACTGAAGACCATCCTCGAGGGGCTGAACGAGGTCATCGCGGCGCACGCGCCGGGCGAGGTGGCGCTGGAGAAGGTGTTCGTCAACGTCAACCCGCAGTCCACCCTCGCGCTCGGCCAGGCGCGCGGCACCGCGATCTGCGCCGCGGTCCTCGCCGGCCTTCCCGTGGCCGAGTACACTGCGCTGCAGGTCAAGCAGTCGGTGGTGGGCAAGGGCCACGCCAAAAAAGAACAGGTGCAGCACATGGTGAAACGCCTCCTCGCGCTCGAGGGCGACCCGGCGCCCGACGCCGCCGACGCGCTCGCCTGCGCCATCTGCCACGCGCACGGCGGCCGCCTGGGAGAGTTCACGCTGCGCGGGCTGCGCATGAAGAAGGGCAGGCTGGTTTGATCGGCCGCCTGAGCGGGCGCCTCGCCTCCAAGCACCCGCCGCAGGTGCTGGTCGAGGTCGGCGGCGTCGCCTACGAGGTCGACGTGCCGATGAGCACCTTCTACAACCTGCCGGCGGCGGGCGAGGCCGTCATCCTGCATACGCATCTGGTGGTGCGCGAAGACGCGCACGTGCTGTACGGCTTCGGCACGCTGGAAGAGCGCGCCGCGTTCCGCCAGCTGATCAAGATCTCGGGCATCGGCGCGCGCACCGCGCTCGCCGTGCTTTCCGGCCTGTCGGTGGGCGACCTCGCGCAGGCGGTGGCGCTGCAGGAAACGCAGATGCTGACCAAGGTGCCGGGCATCGGCAAGAAGACCGCCGAGCGGCTGCTGCTCGAGCTGAAGGGCAAGCTGGCCGACGCGAAGCCGTCGACTACTGGATCGGGCGACATCCTCAACGCGCTGCTCGGGCTCGGCTACAGCGAGAAGGAAGCCCTCGCCGCCGTGAAGGGGCTGCCGCCCGGCGTGGCGGTGGCGGAAGGTATCCGCGCCGCGCTCAAGGCGCTTGCAAGATCCTGACCGAAGTCCTCACGTTTGCGAAGCCGCAACAACGGGCAGACAATCGCGGTTAACGCGCGCGCCTGTGCGCGTGACCAACAAGACGAAAGGGAGGTTTGGGTATGGGTCAGATGCAAAGGGTGGCGCTCGCCGCGTGCGCGGCGGCGGCGATGATCGTCCCGGCGGCCGGCCTGGCGCAGGGCGGTCCGGATTCCAGCACGTACCTCGGCGGTACGGTGGGGCAGTCCCAGGCCAAGGACTTCTGCACCGACGTCTCCGGTGCGGGCACGACCTGCGACGACAAGTACACCACCTGGAGCATTCTCGTCGGGTATCAGTGGAACCGGAACCTCGGCTTCGAGATCGGATATCGCGACCTCGGGCAGGCCCATGCCAACGGGCCCGGCGGCAGCGTCACGTCTGAGGCGAAAGCCTTCGAGCTGCTGGCAATGGGAATCCTGCCGGTCGGCGACCGTTTCTCGGTCTATGGCAAGTTCGGCGCGTACTTCGGCGAGTCCGATGTCGTTACCAGCGTACCCGGCGTGGGAGTTGCTACCGATCACGATTCGAACATCGACCTGACGTACGGCGTGGGAGTGCAGTTCGAGCTTACAAAGCAGTTCGGGCTGCGTGCGGAGTGGCAGCGCTATCAGGACATGAGCACCAGCAACATCGACGTCGACGCCATCAGCATCGGCCTGATCTGGCGATTCAGATAACGGGCGTTGCGAAGTCGCAACAGCGGTAGGGGAAACCCCGCGTTGCTGCACTGCACATGCGGGGTCGCGACGCCTAGCCTCCTTAGTCTTCTAACGCGCGCCTGTGCGCGTGAGCAACCAAGACGAAAGGAGAGTTCGTTATGGCTCAGTGGAAAAGGGTGGCGCTCGCGGCC
>DASUZH010000043.1:0-3142 GCA_036376975.1 Burkholderiales bacterium
GCGGCCTTCGTACGCCGTCGTCGCGGTCGTGGTGACACGCGCGAGCATGATGTGATCGGCGTCCGACTCGGCGATGCTGCGCTTGAAGCGCGCCTCCTCGGCCGCGGTATAGCGGGTGAAATAGAGGCGCGACGCCTCGGCGTTGACGCCCCGCTTCTTCAGCTCCGCGGCCATCTGGTTCTGGAAGGCCTCCTGCACGAACTCGCTCGACGCGACAGTGATGATCAGCAGCTTCTTGTATGACTTCGCCGGCGGCAGCTGGGGCGCGGCCCAGGTGATGTCGAGCGTCGTCTTGGGGCTCGAGGCGCAGCCGGCAAGCAAGGCGGCGGCGCCGAGGAGCGCGGCGGACAGGACGGCTCGAACGGCTTGTCGCATCGGTGACATTCCCTCTAGATGACCCGGTCGTGGATCATGGCGTCGAAGACGACCTCGATGTACTGCGTCAACGCCGCGTTGAGATCGCCGCTTTCCTTGGTGTCCATTATGCCGGTCCATGCGACCGCGCCGCTCTTCTCGTCGAACAGCCGCGTTTCGGTAATCGTCCACGTCGGGCCGGAGGTAACGGTCTGCGGGCCGATGGTGACCGTCTCCCATATCCCCGAGTAGAAGCCGTAGTACCCGCCGCCGTAACCTACAGCGAGCGTGGCGCCGGCGATCTGGGTCGTTGTGCGCTCGGCCCGGGTGGCGCGGGTGATGAGGACTGCATCGGCGCCTGAGGCGGCGACCGCCTGGCGCAGGGCGGCTTCCTCGACCTTGCCGCGCTTGGCGACCACCGAGTAGCTGGGAACTCCCTTCACTCCGCGCTTGGCCAGCAGGGCGACCATGCGGTCTTCGTAGGTCCGCCGCACGATTTCGTCCGCCGTCACCGCCACCACCATGACGCTCTTGAAGGACTTGCCGACATAGTCGGGATTCGCCTTCTGGCTCACCATCTGGCTGGTGCTGGTGCAGCCTGCGAGAAGCGCTAGCGCTGCGAGATGAAGTCGCATATTTTCCCCGGTGTGGTGAACCAGATCTTCTTGTTCTTGGCGATGTGCTTCAACGCGCGGCGAAGGTGCCGCAACCTGTACGGTTGCCCGACGATGTAGGGGTGGAGCGCAATGCCCATCACCAGCGGCTGCGCCTTCGACTGCGCGAGCATCTCGTCGAAGTTGTCGACGATCAGGTCGGCGAATTCCTCGGCGCCCATCAGGCGGGCGACGATCATCGGGATGTCGTTCAGCTCCTGCGGGTAGGGGATCGACCAGAGCTTGCCGCCGCGCGTGGCGAACTCGTGAGGCTGGTCGTCGTGGCACCAGTTCAACGTGTATTTGTATCCCGTTTCGGAAAGCAGATCGGGAGTCGCGTGGCTCTCGGATATCCACGGACTCAACCAGCCCTGCGGTCGCTTGCCGGACCGCTTCGCGATCAGATCTGCGCAATCGCGCAGGAGCTTGCGCTCCTTGTCCTCGGTGAATTCCCCTTGCCGCTCGGAGTTGGTGTGGCCGTGGCCGATCAGCTCGTCGCCGCGGCTGACGCAGGCGTCGATCAGCTCGGGGCAGTGGTGGTAGAGGGCGGTGTTGAGGATCACGCCGGCCGGAAGCTTCAGCGAGTCGAACAGCTCGAGGCAGCGCCAGGCGCCGACGCGGTTGCCGTAGTCGCGCCAGGAGTAGTTGAGCACGTCGGGCTCCGGGCTTTTCGGGCCCAGCGCGGCGCCCAGTCCGGAGCCGAACTCGAAGTGCTCGAGGTTGAAGCCGAGGTAGACGGCCAGCCGCTTCTTCCCGGGCCAGTGATAGTCCGGCCGCCGGGTGATCGCCGAATACGGAAAACGCCCGTGTGACTTGAGGGGTTGCACCAGATTAGGGCTTGGCCAGGCCGGCGCGCACCAAAAGCCACTCCGCGCTGTCGTTCCAGACCTCCATCTGCACTATCTTGCCGCGCCGCACGACGTAGCGGTCGACGTAGCGGTTGCCCTCGAAGGGGGTGCCGTCGAGCCACTCGCCGTACAGGTGGCCGGTCTGGTAGACCACGGTTTCCTCGTCGGTACCCCCGGCCACGACGTGGGTCGGGCCGAACTTCTTCTTTACCCACTTGTAGCGGGCCTGGTTGAAGGCCGTCGCCTCGGCAGGGTCGTGCATCAGCCGGTTGCCGGTGAAGCGGATCTCCATCTCCGGGGCGCAGAACAGCCGCTTGGCGGTCGCCGGGTCCGGGATCATGTGGATCCGCAGGTACTCCTCGACGATTTTCACTGGATCGCTCATGCGGGAAGCCTAACATGGCACGCGTCCTGCTAAGCTTTGCCCGTTCGTCCACGGGAGACCAACCAATGAGATACCTCGCAGCCGCAGCGTTCCTGCTTTTCTCCATCGCGGCGCAGGCCCAGAGCACGATCAAGATCGGCCTGGTGACCGCGCTTTCCGGCCAGTCGGCGCGCGCCGGCGAGGCGATCACCCGCGGCATGGTCGTCGCCATCGACGAGCTGAACGCGAAGGGCGGGGTGCTCGGCAGGAAGTTCGAGCTGCTGCGGCGCGACGACGAGGCCACCCCGGCCAAGGGCGTGATCGCGGCGCGCGAGCTGCTGTTCAAGGAGAAGGTGGCGGTGCTGTTCGGCGGCCTCGACACCCCGGTGTCGCTCGCCATCGTGCCGATCATCAACGAGTCGAAGATCCCCTTCATGGGGCCGTGGGCCGCCGGCACGCCGATCACCAAGAACGGCTCGAAGGACAACTACGCGTTCCGCGTCTCGGCGGTGGACGAGATCGTCGACAAGGCGATGCTGACCTACTCGCAGAAGGTGTTCGGCGCGAAGAACTGCGGCATGATCCTGGTCAACAACCCCTGGGGCGAGTCGAACGAGAAAGGCCTCACCGCGGCGCTCAACGCCAAGAACATGAAGCCCGCCGGCATCGAGAAGTTCGAGGGCAACGACGTCGACGTGGTGCCGCAGCTCACCCGCCTGAAGAACGCCGGCGCCGACTGCCTGTTCCTGGTCGGCAACGTCGGCCCGTCGGCGCAGGTGGTCAAGTCGCTCGACCGCATGGGCTGGAAGCCGCCGATCGTGTCGCACTGGGGCCCGGCGGGCGGCCGCTTCACCGAGCTGGCCGGCCCGAGCGCGCCGAGCGTGCACTTCGTGCAGACCTACAGCTTCTTCGGCAAGCTCTCG
>DASUZH010000044.1:0-3335 GCA_036376975.1 Burkholderiales bacterium
GACCCGGGACGGCAAAGACGTCGTCTACGACGGCATCGGCACGATGTCGAAGTCGAAGAACAACGGCGTCGACCCGCAGGCGCTGATCGACAAGTACGGCGCCGACACGGCGCGCTTCTACACCATGTTCGCCTCGCCGCCCACCAACACGCTGGAGTGGTCCGACGAGAGCGTGGAGGGCTCGTTCCGCTTCCTCAAGCGCGTGTGGAGCTTCGCGCTGGCGCACTCGAAGGCGCACAAGACCACGCCGCAGTTCAAGGACGCGCGCCACGAGGTGCACAGCGCGCTGAAGCAGGCGAACTACGACATGCAGCGCCACCAGTTCAACACCGTCGCCTCGGCGGCGATGAAGATCCTCAACGCGATCGAGCGCCTGCCCGACCCGGGCAACGCCACCGCCACCGAGGGCCTCTCCATATTGATACGCGTGCTCGCGCCGATCACCCCGCACCTCGCCCACCACCTGTGGCGCGAGCTCGGCTTCGGCGAGGACGTGCTGCGCGCGCCGTGGCCGGAGCCGGCGAAGGACGCGCTCGAGCAGGACGAGGTCGAGCTGGTGGTGCAGGTCAACGGCAAGCTGCGCGGCTCGATCAAGGTGGCGAAGTCGGCGGACAAGAAGGCGATCGAGGAAAGCGCCGTCGCCGCCGCGGTGAAGTACATCGCCGGCGCGGCGGTGAAGAAAGTCATCATCGTGCCGGGGCGACTGGTTAATATCGTGGTGTGATGCGCCCCGCAGCCGTCCTGCAGTGCCTGCTCGCAGTTTGCATGACTACCGCCTGCGGCTTCCAGCTGCGCGGCTCGGCGGACGTGCCGTTCCACACCATCTACGTGCCGCTGGTGTCCGCCGGCGGCATCGGCCTCGAGCTGAAGCGCAACATCCAGGCCGGCACCAGCGCCAAGGTGGTCGACGAGGCGAAGGACGCCGAGGCGGTGATGGAGTTCACCCAGGAGGTGCGCGAGAAGGAGATCCTCTCGCTCACCGGCACCGGCCGCGTGCGCGAGTTCCAGCTGCGCTACCGAGTCGGCTTCCGCGTGCACAACGGCAAGGGCCTCGACTTCGTGCCGGCGAACACGGTGACCCTGGTGCGCGACATCACCTTCAACGACTCCGACGTGCTGGCGAAGGAGAGCGAGGAGCAGCTCCTCTACCGCGACATGCAGAGCGACATGGTGCAGCAGATCATGCGCCGGCTGGCGGTCGCCAAGCCCGCCGCGGAGGGCAAGAAATAGTGCAGCTGCGCGCCGAGCAGCTGGCCGGCCACCTGGCGAAGACGCTGTCCGGGATCTACGCGATCCACGGCGACGAGCCGCTGCTCGCGCTGGAGGCGGCCGACGCGGTGCGCGCCGCGGCGCGCAAGCGCGGCTTCGCCGAGCGCGTGGTGCTCGAGCCGGGGCGCGGCTTCGACTGGAGCGAGTTTGCGCACGCCACCCAGAGCATGTCGTTGTTCGCCGAGAAGAAGATCATCGAGCTGCGCCTCGCCTCCGGCAAGCCCGGCACGCAGGGCGGCGAGGCGATCGGCGCCTATTGCGAGCGGCCGGCGGAGGACCTGCTGCTGCTCGTCTCGCTGCCGCGGCTCGACCGCGCCACGCAGGGCGCGGCCTGGTTCGAGGCGCTCGGCCGCGCCGGCGTGGTGGTCGACGTCTGGCCGGTCGAGCGCTCGCGCCTGCCGGCGTGGATCGCCGAGCGGTTGGCGCGGCAGAAGCAGAGCGCGCCGCGCGAGGTGCTTGAGTTCCTTGCCGACCGCGTCGAGGGCAACCTGCTCGCCGCCCACCAGGAAGTGCGCAAGCTGTCGCTCGCCGCGCCCGAGGGCGAGCTGACGCTCGAACTGGTGCAGGAGGCGGTGAGCAACGTCGCGCGCTACGACCCGCACGTCGCGGCCGAAGCGCTCCTCGCCGGCGACGTCGAGCGCTACGTGCGCGTCATCGAGGGCCTGCGCGGCGAAGGCGAGGCGCCGCCGTTCGTGCTGTTCGCGCTGTCCTCGGCGCTGTTCGCGCTGCGCCGCGGCGAGCGCGTGTTCAACCGCCGCGTGCAGGCGGCGGTGGAGGCCGCGGCGCGGCGCTATTCGCCCGAGCGCGTCGACCAGGCGCTCTCGCACGCCGCCTCGATCGATCGCGCGATCAAGGGCGTCGGCGCCGGCGAGCCGTGGCAGGAGTTCATCAAGCTTGGGCTAAAATTGGCCCATGGATCAAAAGCTTGACGTCAAGAAGGCCATTCGCGACCTGGGCATAGCCGCCCGCGCCGCGGCGCGCCTTCTTGCGCGCGCCGACACCGCAGCCAAGAACAAGGCTCTGCTGGCGACGGCTGCATCGATTCGTTCACAGGTTGCTTCCATTCTGAAAGCCAATGCGGCGGACATCTCGGAAGCGCGGAAGGGCAAGCGCGAAGCCGCCTTCATCGACCGCCTGACGCTCACCGCCGAGCTGGTCGAGCAGATGGCCGAAGGCGTCGAGCAGGTCGCCGCGCTCGCCGACCCGGTCGGCCAGATCACCGAGCGCGTGACGCGGCCCACCGGCATCGAGGTGACGCGCATGCGCGTGCCGATCGGCGTCATCGCCATCATCTACGAATCGCGGCCCAACGTGACCGCCGACGCCGCCGCGCTGTGCGTCAAGTCGGGCAACGCCTGCATCCTGCGCGGCGGCTCCGAATCGCTGCATTCCAACCGCGTCATCGCTGCCTGCGTTCGCGACGGCCTGCGGGCCGCCGGGCTGCCGGAGAGCGCGGTGCAGCTGGTCGACTTCGCCGACCGCGCCGCGGTGGGCGAGCTGATCACGCTGCCCGAGTACGTGGACATCGTGGTGCCGCGCGGCGGCAAGGAGCTGATCGCGCGCCTCGCCAAGGAATCGCGCATCCCGATGATCAAGCACCTCGACGGCGTGTGCCACGTCTACATCGACGACAGCGCCGACGCGGCGATGGCGGTGAAGATCGCCGACAACGCGAAGACGCAGCGCTACGGCACCTGCAACACGATGGAGACGCTGCTGGTGGCGGAAGGCATCGCCGGCAAGGTCCTGCCTTCCATTGTTTCCATATTCAGGAGCAAGAAAGTGGAGATGCGCGTCGATCCGGCGACGAAGAAATTCGCGCCTGATGCAAAGGACGCCACCGACAAGGACTACTACACCGAGTGGCTGGCGCCGATCGTGTCGATCCGCGTGGTGAAGGGCCTCGACGAGGCGATCGAGCACATCGCCAAGTACGGCTCGCAGCACACCGACGCCATCGTCGCCGGCGACCGCGCGCGCGCCGAGCGCTTCCTGCGCGAGGTCGACTCGAGCTCGGTGATGTGGAACGCCTCGACGCGCTTCGCCGACGGCTACGAGTACGGCCT
>DASUZH010000045.1:0-3225 GCA_036376975.1 Burkholderiales bacterium
AGCGTTTCACGGCATCCCAGTCCACCAGCTTTGACAAGTCGGCCTCGTCCGGCAGTCGGTATTTGCCGCCCCTCCCTTCGCCCTTCGCCACCTGCTGCGTGAGCATGAGGAAGAACGAGCCTTCGTGCGGCAGCACCGGCCGGCTTTTGAGCGCCGCGGCCATCTGCATCGACAGCGCGACGCCGAGCGCGCTCTCGTAGAACATTCCCAGCGAAACGGTGGCGCCGCGCTCTGCGCACAGCGCATCGATCTCGCGCGCCTCGGACAGCCCGACCCGCCCGGGCTTGACCATCACGGAGCGCGCGCCGCGGTCGAGGAACAGCCGCGCGTCTTCCCGCGACACGCACGGAAAGTCGACCAGCAGCGGCACGCCGCATTCCCGCTGCAGCTTCTCGAACCCGCTGTCGGGCCGCATCTCGCATGGATCCTCGACCACCGTGATGCCGGCGTCGGCGATGGCGCGCACGTAGGAGCCGATGCCTTCCGCCGGGTAGTGGCGGTTGGCGTCCATCGACAGCTCGACCTGCGGCCCGACGGCGGCGCGCACCTCGGCGATCACCTTGAGGTCGGTGTCGCGCCCCTGCCCGCCCTTGAGCTTCAGCGTACGCAGGCCGTGCCGCTTGCACATCTCGGCCGCCTCGGCCGCCATCAGCGCCGGCTTCTGCCGCGTGACGATCCACAGCACGTCGATCTCCTGCTTGCCTGCCCACTGCTTCCACAACGTCTTCTTCGCCGCCGCCGCGCGCATCGACCAGCAAGCGTTGTCGACCAGCGCGCGCGCAGCCAGGTTGCCCTCCACCCAGCCGAAGGTCTTGCGCACCGCTTCCCCGTCCGCGAGATCCACCCCCTTCAGGCGCGGCAGGATGACGTCTTCCAGCGTCACCGACAGCGAGCGCGGCGAGTAACCGGTACGCGTCGGCTTGACCACGCCCTCGGCGATGCCGACCGTGCCGTCGTCGGCGACGAGCTTGAGCAGCGCGTAGTCGCTCGAGCTCTCGGCGGCGTACGCCCAAACCACTTCGCGCCGGTACGGCAGCCGATAGAAGTGCAGCTCCCAATTCGCGAGCTTCACGTCAACGAATCCTGCTCGAGGCCGTTGTGCGACGGGACATGAAATATCTGATTGCGTCTCTTTGCATTCTCACGGGTTGCGCCAGCGAGCCGGTTGAAAAATCTACAAGCGGGTCGAATGCGGGCGGCCACGGCGGCAAGGTGATGGGCGCGGTCGGCGGCGCCGGCGCGGGCGCGGCGATGGGCTACTCGTCGGCCGGCATGCTGTGCACGATCAGCGGCCCGCTCTGCCTGGTCGTGGTGGTGCCGGCGGCGATCGTCGGCAGCGTGGTCGGCCTGGCCGCGGGAAGCGTGGTCGACGCCGTCAGCGCGGCGCCGCGACAAGAAGCTTCGCCTCCTGCAGGTACTTCCTCACCCCCGGGTGGATGAGGTCCTGGCGCGGCGCGGCGGCGATGACGTTCGCCATCGTCGTCTCGCGCGCCTGCTCTAGCCGCGCGGCGAACGGCGCTTCGGCGCGATGCACCGCGCGCGCCAGCAGGTAGGCGGTCTGCTCCGGCAGCCGCTCGCTGGCGAGCACGTAGCTCCACGAGCCGACCGAGCGCAGCGGCGCGTCCTGTCCCGGGTAGCTCTTCGCCGGCAGCGTCACCGCCTGCAGCGCCAGCTCGCGCGCGAGGATGCGCTCGATCTCCGCGTCGCTCGGCCCGATGAAGCGCCCGCCGGCCTTGGCCAGCGCGGTGAACGCCGGCCAGCCCACGCCGGCGCCCCATAGCGCCTCGGCGCGGCCGTCGAGCAGCATCGGCGGTCCATCGGCGGCCTTCTCGAGGATGATCGGCGCAACCTCGACCTCGAGGCTGCGCAGCACGGTGCGGCCGAGCGCGGTGACGCCGGAGGCGGACGTGCCGAGGACCACCGGCTTGCCGCGCAGGTCGGCGATCGCGCGGTGCGGGCTGTCGGCGCGCACGATGAACATGCCGGGCGAGGAGTACATCGCGGCGACGATGCGCAGGCGCGTGCCGGGCTTGGCCAGCGCGGCGCTCGCGATCTCGCCCGCCACCAGCCCGAGGTCGACCTTGCCCTCCTCCAGCAGCGGCACGTTCTCGGTGCTGCCCTTGGTGTTGCGCGTCTGCAGCCGCAGGCGCGGCTCCTGCGCGTTGACCATCTCGGCGAAGGCGTCGCCGTAGACCGGGAAGCCGCCGCCCGGCGTGGCGGTGGCGAGGACCAGCGCGATGATCACGTCGCTCATTGCACGGACGCCGGCGCCTTCGGGATCGCCTTGTGCTGCTCGAGGTCGTGGTTGACCCAGAGCTCGGTGCCGGTCTGCTTGGCGTAGGCCTTCATCGCGTCGATGGTCCTGCCGCTCTGCTCGACGTTGAAGTTGAACGACGGCACCACGCGGTTATCCCAGCTGTAGCGCAGGTGCACCATGTCGCCCGACAGCATGACCGGGCCGCGGCTCGGCAGGCGCACCACCAGCACCTGGTGGCCGGGCGTGTGGCCGGGCGCCGACTTGATCGTCACCGAGCCGTCGCCGAACACGTCGTAGTCGCCGTCGATGATCATCGCCGTGCTCGAGCGCAGCTTCTCGAAGTTGGCCGGGATGAAGCCGAACTTCTGCGGCTCGTCGCCGAACACCGCGGCGTACTCGGTGCGCTGCATGTACAGCGTCGCGCCGGCGAACAGGTTGGCGTTGCCCGAGTGGTCGCCGTGCCCGTGCGACATGGCGAAGTACTTGATGTCGGCGGGCGCGACGCCGATCTCCTTCAGCGACTCGACCAGCGGCTTCTTCATGTAGGCGGTGATCGCGCCGCCCGCCGTGACGAAGCCGTTCGGCATCGCCGCCAGGCGGTCGGCGTTGCCGGTGTCCCACAGCATCCAGCCCTGGGCGTGCTTGATCAGGTAGCAGTGGTTGCCGAACACGTGCCCCTGCCCGACGTTCACCCCCGGCGTCCAGCGCGAGACGTCCTTGACGTGGTTCTCGCCGCAGTTGATGACGTACATCCGTTCGACGCCGGTCGTCTTCTGCCCAGTGGTACCGCAAGCGCCGAGGGCAAGCGCAGCGACGCAAAGAACAAGATTGTTTTTCATTCTTACCCCAATGTAGGCATGTTCAAGCCGGGCGCCGGCGTGTCCTGGTGCGGCCAGCGCGTGGTGACGACCTTGGTGCGCGTGTAGAACTTGATGCCCTCCATGCCGTGCACGTGCAGGTCGCCGAAC
>DASUZH010000046.1:0-5136 GCA_036376975.1 Burkholderiales bacterium
TGGAAGGTGCTCGGCACGGTGAAGTCGGAGTTCGGCAAGTTCGCCGAGGTGCTGGCGAACACCAAGCGCCAGCTGCAGACGGTGGCCAATACCATCGACCAGGCCGAGGTGCGCACGCGGCAGATCGAGCGCAAGCTGAAGGACGTCGAGGTGCTGCCGGGCGCCGAAGGCGTGCAGGAAGACCTGCAGCTCGAGGAGAAGGCGGTCGGCGACCTGGTTCGCCTGCCCAAGGCCTAGTCCGTCCGGACTAGCGGGCGGAGCACGTTCCGGGAAACCGGGCCTTTAAGTTGCTGCCTGTATTCAGGCGGCTATGCCCCTCTCCCTACGCTTCGTCGTCCCCCTTGCGCTGGCGCTGGCGGCGATCGCTTATGCCGTCGTCCCGCTGGTCGACCGCCTCACGTTCCAGTGGTTCGTGCGCGACCTCGACGCGCGCGGCGCGGTGATCGCCAAGACCGCGCAGGAGCCGCTGATCGAGCTGCTGCGCGAGCCGCGCGGCGCCAAGGCCCGCGTGCAGCGCTACTTCGACCGCATCCTGCAGGGCGAGCGCGTCTACGCGCTCGGCTACTGCGACCGCTCCGGCAAGCTCGCCTACGCCACCGCCGGCTTCCCGGCCGAGGCGCGCTGCGCGGCGCCGGTGCCCGAGGAGCGCAACTGGGTGCTGCAGCTCGCCGACGGCCCGCTGCACATCTCGGCCAACCCGATCGCGGTCGACAACGTGCAGCTCGGCACGTTGATGGTGGTGCACGACATGAGCATCGCGCAGCGGCGCAGCGCCGACACGCGCAAGTACATCCTCTACCTGTTCGCCGCCATTGCCACCGTCGTCGCGCTGATCACGGTGGTGATCGCGGAGATCAGCTGGCGGGGCTGGGTGGCCGGCATGCGCGCGCTGCTGAAAGGCGACACGCTGCTGCGCTCGCCGATGGGCAAGGAGGAGAAGAGCGGCGCCGCCGCCGCGCCCGAGCTGCGGCCCGAGCTGCAGCCCATCGCGCGCGACCTGCAGCTGCTGGTGCGCGACCTGGAGACCGAGCGCCGCGCGCGCGACGAGAGCCAGACCACCTGGGGGCCGGACGCGCTGCGCCACATCCTGCGCCAGGACCTGAAGGGCGACGAGGTGCTGATCGTCTCCAACCGCGAGCCCTACATCCACACCCGGCGCAAGGACAACGTGATCGAGATCCAGCGCCCGGCGAGCGGGCTGGTCACCGCGCTGGAGCCGATCGTGCGCGCCACCTCGGGCACCTGGATCGCGCACGGCGCGGGCTCGGCCGACCGCGACACGGTCGACCGCTACGACCACGTCATGGTGCCGCCGGAGCGGCCGGCCTACCGCATCCGCCGCGTCTGGCTGTCGAAGGAGGAGGAGCAGGGCTACTACTTCGGCTTCGCCAACGAGGGCCTGTGGCCGCTGTGCCACATCGCCCACACGCGGCCGATCTTCCGCGCGCCCGACTGGGAGCATTACCGCAACGTGAACCAGCGCTTCGCCGACGTCGTCGCCGACGAGGCGCGCAGCGAAGACCCGATCATCCTGGTGCAGGACTACCACTTCGCGCTGCTGCCGCGCATGGTGCGCGAGCGCCTGCCGCGCGCCACCATCATCACCTTCTGGCACATTCCCTGGCCCAACCCGGAGGCGTTCGGCATCCTGCCCTGGCGCGAGGAGATCCTCGAGGGCATGCTCGGCTCGTCGATCCTCGGCTTCCACACCCAGTTCCACTGCAACAACTTCTTCGACACGGTCGACCGCTTCCTCGAGGCGCGCGTCGACCGCGAGACCTTCTCCATCTCGCACGGCGGCGAGACCACCGAGGTGCGCCGCTACCCGATCTCGATCGAGTGGCCGCCGGCCGCGCTGCAGGTGCAGCCGCCGGTGGCGGAGTGCCGCAGGCGCGTCAGGGAGAGCCTGAACAGCGACCAGCAGATCAAGCTCGGGGTGGGGGTCGACCGCCTCGACTACACCAAGGGCATCCTCGAGCGCTTCCTCGCCATCGAGCGGCTGCTCGAGGCCGAGCCGCGCTGGATCGGCAAGTTCGCCTTCCTGCAGGTGGCGGCGCCGTCGCGCTCGTCGATCGACGAGTACCAGAACCTCGACGCGCGCGTGCGCGCCCTTGCCGAGCGCATCAACGCGCGCTTCGGCAAGGACGGCTACCGGCCGATCATCCTGAAGATCGAGCACCACGACGCCGCGCAGGTATACGAGCTCTACCGCGCCGCCGAGCTGTGCTACGTCTCGAGCCTGCACGACGGCATGAACCTGGTGGCGAAGGAGTACGTCGCGGCGCGCGACGACGAGCAGGGCGTGCTGATCCTGTCGCAGTTCACCGGCGCGGCGCGCGAGCTGGCCGAGGCGCTGATCGTCAACCCCTACGACATCGAGCAGAGCGCGGCGGCGATGCAGTTCGCGCTCACCATGTCGGCCGAGGAGCAGCGCGCGCGCATGCGCAGCATGCGCAACCTGGTGCAGGAGTTCAACGTCTACCGCTGGGCCGGGCGCATGCTGCTCGACGCGGCGCGCATGCGCCACCGCCGGCGCGTGCTGTCGCGCTCGCGCGTGGCGCGCCGCCAGTCGGGGACCGGCTGATGCCGCCGTTCGCCAGGAACTGGGCCTTCTTCCTCGACATCGACGGCACCCTGTTCGACATCGTCCCGCTGCCCGCCGCGGTGCGCGCCGGCAAGGCCGACTTCGAGCTGCTCACCGCGCTGTACGAGGCGGCCGGCGGCGCCGTCGCGCTGGTGAGCGGCCGCCCGATCGCCGGCATCGACAAGATCTTCCGCCCGGTCAAGCTGCCGGCCGCGGGGCAGCACGGCGTCGAGCGCCGCGACGCGCGCGGCCGGGTGCACCGCCACGCCGTGTCGACCGCGCCCTGGGAGGCGGCCGTCGGCCCGCTGCGCGAGTACGCCGCGCTGCACGAAGGGCTGATCTTCGAGGACAAGGGGCTCAGCCTGGCGCTGCATTACCGCCTGGCGCCGGAAATGGAGAACGACGTGCGCGCCATGCTCGAGGCGGCAGCGGCGAGGCTCGGCCCGGGCTTCGAAGTGCTGCCGGGCAAGATGGTGTTCGAGCTGCGCCCCGGCGGGCGCGACAAGGGCGTCGCCATCGAGGAGTTCCTGCACGAGCGGCCGTTCGCGCACCGCGTGCCGGTGTTCCTCGGCGACGACGTGTCCGACGAGTACGGCTTCACGGTGGTCAACCGCCTCGGCGGCCACTCGGTCAAGGTCGGCGCCGGCCCGACCGCCGCGCGCTGGAGCGTGCCCGACCCGGCCGCGGCGCGCGCATGGCTGGCGCAGTGGATCGCGGCGGCGCCGGTAGAATCGGGCTCTTGAGGAAGGTTGCGGTCCTGACTAGCGGCGGCGATGCGCCGGGGATGAACGCCGCGGTGCGCGCGGTGACGCGCGGCGCGCTCGCCCGCGGCTGGGAGGCGTACGCCGTGCGCAACGGCTATGCCGGCCTGCTCGGCGGCCACATCACCCCGCTCGCCGCGCGCGACGTCGGCGGCATCGTCGGCGAGGGCGGCACCGTCCTCGGCAGCGCGCGCTGCCCCGAGTTCATCGAGCCTGCGGGACGCAAGCGGGCTCTTCTCAATCTGGAAAAACTAAGAATAGACGCCCTGGTCGTGATCGGCGGCAACGGCTCGCAGACCGGCTCGGCGAGCCTGGCGCGCGAGGGCTATGCGGTGGTCGGCGTGCCCTCGACCATCGACAACGACCTGCACGGCAACGACGTCAGCATCGGCGCCGACACGGCGATCAACGTGACGCTGGAGGCGATCGACCGCCTGCGCACCACCGCCTCGTCGCACCAGCGCGCCTTCGCGGTCGAGACCATGGGCCGCGACTGCGGCTACATCGCGCTGATGGCGGGCATCGCCGGCGGCGCCGAGGTGATCGCGCTGCCCGAGAGCGAGATCACGCCCGCCGACGTCGCCGCGCGCCTGCGCGACGCGTACAAGCGCGGCAAGACCCACGCGCTGGCGGTGATCGCCGAGGGCGCGAAATGCGGCGTGCACGAGCTGATGGAGTACTACGGCGCCAACCGCGACTCGATCGGCTTCGAGCTGCGCGTCACGCGACTCGGCCACGTCGTGCGCGGCGGCGCGCCCGGCGCCGCCGACCGCATCCTCGCCACGCGCCTCGGCGCGGCGGCGGTCGACGCGCTGGCCGAGGGAAGGCACGGCGTGCTGGTCGGCATCGTGCGCAACGAGATCGTGCGCACGCCGCTCGCCGAAATCGCCGGCCGCACGCGGCCGGCCGACGCCGCGCTGCTCGAGCTGGCGCGGACGATGGCGATCTGAACCCCCCGCTCGCAGGCTCGCGACCCCCTTATCAGGGGGTCAGAAGTACTTGTTGATGCCGGTGGTCAGGCGCTCGGCCGACACGCCGTAAAGATGCAGCGAGACGAGCGGCGCGGTGCCGCGGTTCGCCACGCGGTGGATGATCTTGCCGTCGAGGTCGCGGTCGGCGACGTCGCCCTGCTTGAGGACGCTGGTCTTGAGGGTATTCAGCTGCGGGTCGAACTGCTCCTCGGTCAGCTCGCCCTCGGCCACGCCGAAAGCGCACCACACCTGGTGGCCGTGGCGCGGGCTGACCTGGCCGGGCAGCCAGGTGATGGCGGTCATCACGAAGTCGCCGTGCGGGTCGACGTACAGCAGGTGGCGCATGTAGCCGGTCGGGTCGCCGACGCGATGCTCGGCGCGCAGCCATGCCGGCTTGCGCAGCGCGGCCTCCATCTGCTTCAGCAGGCCGCTCCAGTTCTTCCGTTTCGCCGCGCCGGCGAGCAGCGCGAGGCTAGGGTGGATCTGTCTCATGCGCGCAGATGTTGCCACGCCTTGTACAGTCCCGCTCCTCCAAGAGCCAGGAACACCAGCACGATGCCCCAGTAAAGCAGCGGATCGGCGCCGCGGCGGATGAGCATGGTGTGCTTCTTGTCGACGAAGATCTCGCCCGCCCACAGGAAATACAGCGCCGCGCCGGTGAACAGCAGGCCGGCCACCGACCAGCGCCAGAGCGGCGTCAGCGGCGCGTTCACGCCAGCGCCTCCATCAGCTGCACCGCGACCTGCTCGCCCGCGGCGACCGCGCCGCGCTCGTGCTCGAGCACGATGAAGCAGTTGGCCTCCGCCATCGAGCGCAGCAC
>DASUZH010000047.1:0-4351 GCA_036376975.1 Burkholderiales bacterium
CGGCGGCGACCAGCGGCAGGCCGTACTGCGCCGACAGGCCGCGCAGCCGCTCCAGCTTCGCGCGGTCACCCGCGCCGCAATGCAGCTCCACTGCTATCCAGCCCGTTGCCGGGAATAGATTTTTGAAATACAGAGCAAAGCTTTCGTCCTGCGGCATCCACAGCGCGAGCGCGCCGGTACCGGCCAGTTGCTCCACATCGGAACGGCAAAGCGAATAGCTGCCCTTCTTCCCGCGGCGGCGTCCCGTTGTAATAAGCGAGGAAATCGCGCCGTAGGAGCGCCGGTCGGTGGCGAGCAGCACCAGCTTCTCCTGCTCGATGCGGATCTCGGTGCCGACGATCAGCTGCAGGCCGTGCTCCTTCGCCGCGGTGTGCGCGCGCACCACGCCGGCGAGCGAGCACTCGTCGGTCAGGGCAAGCGCGCGATAGCCGAGCGCCGCGGCGCGCTCGACCAGCTCCTCCGGGTGCGAGGCGCCGCGCAGGAAGCTGAAGTTGGAAAGGCAGTGCAGCTCGGCGTAGTCAGGCAAAAAATCCATGCAAATACCATTCGCCGTCTTCGCGGAACACCCAGGTCAGGGAGGAATCGCCTTCCTGGGCGATGAAGTAGTCGCGCTTCGCGTCGTCGCCGTCCCACCACCCCGATTCGATGCGCTCCGGGCCCGCGAGCAGCGGCGGCGCCTGCTGGCCGAGGCGGCGCGGCGGCTCGAGCAGCCAGAGCGGCCGCGGCCCGGGTTGCCGGAACTCGCGCGGCTCCCACTCGCCCGGCTCGACGCTGCGCCACGCCAGCTCGGGGCGATGGTCGGGATACGGGGTCAGGCCGTGCACCGCGCAGCGGCCCAGGCGCATCTGCAGCCGCTCGAGCAGCTGCGCCCAGCCCTCGGCCTCGGCCGATGCATCGCCGAACATGCCCTGCGTGCGCTCGGCGAGCGGGACGAAGCTCTCCGCCTCGAGCCCGATCGCCTCGACCGGCTGCGCCAGCGTGAGCGCCCCCAGCCGCTCGCGCAGCAGGCGGCAAAATCGCTCGGCGTCGCGCGTCGCCGAAGCGAAACCGGTTGTTATGCTGTTTTTTTCCCTGTGAAAAAACAAAATCAAATCAAAACTCCAGATTCCGGCCTGGCGCGCGGCGAGCAATCCCTCGAGCTGGAGCAGCAGCCGGCGCGCGGCGAACAGCACGCCTTCGGCATTGCTCGCCGGCGCCGGCAGCTCGAGCCGGGCGGCGAAGCGCGGCGGCGGCGCGAAAAAAAGCCGCGCTTCGGGCAACGCGCCGAGCGCCCGGTCGAGATCGTCGACCAGCGCCTGGCCGCAGCGGCGCGCGAGCCCCTCGCGCGGCAGCGCCAGCAGCTCGCCGATCTTCCTCAAGCCGATGCTGCGCAGGAAGCCGAGCGCGTCGCCGCCGCAGGCGGCCGCGATCGGCGCGTCCTCGAGCGCCCGGCTGCCGCCGCGCGCCAGCCAGAGCGCCGCGCGCGCCGTGGGGGCGACGGCGTGCGCCGCCTCGAAGCCGGTCGCGGCGAGTCCCGTGCGCAGCTTGCCGAGCAGCGCCTCGCTGCCGCCGAAGCGGCGCAGGCTGCCCGCCACCTCCAGCAGCAGCGCGCGCGGCGGCTCGAGCGAGACCTTAGGGGTGAACTGGCAGGCCCACGCCGCGATGCGCTCGAGGCTGTCGGCCGGCAGCGGCGGGAAATGGAGCGCGACCCAGAGCATGAACCGGCCTCTTGAGCGGTAGGTGCAGCGGCGCGCCGGCGGGCGGGCCGCGGCGCTTGAAGATGCGCAGCGCGAGCTCTCCGGCGGCGGTCTCGAGCGCGATGCGCAGGCAGGCGGGCGAAGGCTCGCGTTCGGCCGCGCGCGGGCGGAACAGGGCGACGAAAGCGCCGCCCGCCTCGGCGGCGCTCGCCAGCCGCTGCAGCTCGCGGTAGCTGGCGTGCTGCACCCAGGCGAGAAGCGCGCGGCAGCCCCCTGCGCGCAGCACCTGCTCCGCCGCCCAGAGCGCATCGCGCCTGCCCGGAGCGCGCACCACTACAAGATGGGTGAGGTCGACGCCCGCCGCGGCGAGCGCGGGCGCATAAGGCAGGTGCGGCGGCGCCAGCCACACTACTCGCTTGCCCGCAGTGGACAACGCGGCCAGCGCCGGCATCAGGAGCTGCAGCTCGCCGGTTCCCTTGCCGGCGCCGAGCAACTCGGTCAGCCCCGCGCCCGGCCAGCCGCCTCCCGGCAGCTCGCGGTCAAGCGCGCCGTAGCCGGTCGCCACGACCTCAGCAGGGGAGGAAAGCGCGGCGCCGCGCCAGACGTCGTGTCGCCGGAGGATGCTGTCGAGAACGGCCATGGTACTGTATTAATATACAGTACCAGGGTGAAGCCGGGCAACCGGATTACTGGCCTTTCGAAGCCGGGGTCGAGCCGCCCTGCACGCCGAGCCGCCCGCCGGTGCCGAGACCGCCCTTCACTTCCTGCGCCTTGTAGTTCTTGGCCGCCTTCACCAGGTTGTTGTAGGCGTCGGCGAAAGCGCTGGCGATGACCTTGCCCTCGGGAGTGTTGGTGTACCCGCCGCCGGCCGCCCCGCCGCCGCCGCCGAACACGCCGCCCCAGGCGCCGAAATCGGTCTTCGACGAGCTGCCCTGCGCGGCGGCGAGCTGCACGCCCGAGCGGTTGTCCACCAGCGTCAGCATGGTCGACGCCTCGCGGAACTTGAGGTTGCCCGCCACCGCCCCGGCGGCCGAGCCCCACGAGCCGAGCTTGCTGGTCAGGCCGCCGATCGCGCCGCTGATGCCGCCGGTGTCGCGCGCGCTGAAATCGATGGTCGGGTTCAGGGCGTAGTCGGCCGCCACCATCTGGCCTTTACCGAAGTTGCTGCCCTGGCGCATCTCGCCGGAGCGATCCAGGTTGCGCTCCTGCTTCATCGAATTCATCGCCTGCCCGCGCTCGACCACCACGAAGCAGTTGGATTTCTGCACCAGCATGCGCAGCAGCGGCACGGTCGACTGCACCTTATATTGCTGCATGTGGTAGTACCAGCTGGCGTTGCGGTCCTCGATCACGGCGAGCGTGCCGAGGGTTTCGGTGCAGCTTTCGAGCTGGTTCTGCGCCCAGGCGCTGCCGGCAGCCGATGCCAGCGCGACTAGCGCGGCGACGTGAAGCTTCATGGTTCACCCCCCTGGTGTAGTGCCTCGCCGGCACTATAACGCCGCCCCTCGCCCGCCGGGGGGTGAAAATTACCGGCCGGCGCATGAAAAAAGGCCCGGTCCTCTCGCGAGTCCGGGCCTGCCCCCTTGCGGAACGCCCTCGCCCCTCTGCGGAGGCTGGGCTCTTACCCCCTTCTTAGATCGCCATCGGCCAGTCGCCGGAATTTGACGGCTGCGGCGCTTGCCACTCCGAGCCGTTGCTGAACATCTCGTCGACGTTGTAGGCGGGAGCTTCCCCGAAGCCGGCAAAGGCAGGCACCGGGATCACGACCGCCACCAGCAGACCAGCTGCAATCAGTTTCCTCACTGTTTTTTCTTTCGTGGTTGGTTTCGGAAATCTCTAGCGCTGACGCGACGCCTCGTAAGCCGAGACGATCCTGCGCAGCTCTTCCTGGGAAACGCTGCCCAGGCCGCTGTCCTGCTTCTCGCCGGCGACGTGGCTGGCGGACAGCTGCATGAATTCCTTGCCGGTGTAGCTGGACGGCAGCGCGCCGAGGCCGCTGTCGAGGCTTTCGCCGCGAACCTGCTCACCACCGAACGCGGCCGGAGTGCACAGCACCGCAGCCCCCGTCAGAACCGTTGCGATCAGCTTCTTCATGACTTGTCTCCCGTTGAATGTTGGTTGCCTGCGACCTAAACCAATGCAACGGGGATGCCAGCGAAAAGCGGCCGAAAACGTGACTTATTGCGCGGATTCCGCGCTGCGGCTGTCGATTCTGCGACGCGGTGTCGCCGCGTCGCCGGGATTGTCAGGCCCTGTGAGGGCCGCCCGGTCAGCGCACCTGCGCGCTTTGCCGCAGGCCGGTGATCATCGAGGTCTCGAGCAGGTGGCTGCGCGCGCGCACCGGGTCGTTCGCGATGGCGACCAGCTCCTGCAGCCGCTGGCGCTGCACGCCGGGGTCGCGCTCCTCGAGCTGGCGCTTGTTGCGGATCGACATGCGCTCCACCTGCTCCACCGCCGCGACGCGCCGCTGGCGCACGTACAGGTCGAGCAGCGCGTCGTCCGCCTCGCCGCGCCAGACGCGCGCCAGCTTGTCGGCCAGGCTGAGGGCGTCGTGAATGCCGCTGTTCAGGCCGAACGCGCCGAGCGGATTGTTGACGTGCGCCGCGTCGCCGGCGAGCAGCACGCGGCCGGAGCGGAAGGTCTTGCAGACGCGCTGGTGCACCCGGTAGACGCTC
>DASUZH010000048.1:0-2864 GCA_036376975.1 Burkholderiales bacterium
ATCTCCAACCGAGTGCTCCTGCTGGCGGCCCTGGCGCAGGGGGAGACCGAGATCGGCGGCCTGCTCGACGCCGACGACACCAAGGTCATGCGTGAAGCTCTTTCACGTCTTGGAATTGGATTTGAAAAAGAAAAAATAAAAGGGGCGGGCGGAGCGTTCCCGGTACGGAAAGCCGACTTGTTTCTGGGCAACGCCGGCACCGCATTCCGCCCGCTGACCGCCGCGCTCGCGTTCTGCAATGGCGAGTACCGCCTCTATGGCGTGCCGCGCATGCACGAACGTCCGATCGGCGACCTGGTCGACGGCCTGCGCGCGATCGGCGCGCGCGTCGAGTACGAGGCGCTGGAGGGGTTTCCGCCGCTGAACATCCTCCCGGGGAAGATCTCCCTCGACAAGGGCGTGAAGGTGCGCGGCGACGTGTCCTCGCAGTTCCTCACCGCGCTGCTGATGGCGCTGCCGCTGTCGGGCAAGGGCGCGCGCGTCGAGGTGCAGGGCGAGCTGATCTCCAAGCCCTACGTCGAGATCACGCTCAACATCATGCGACGCTTTGGGATCGAGGTGTCGCGCACCGGCTGGCGCTATTTCCACGTCGCCGCGCATCCCTACTACCAGTCTCCCGGCAAGGTGGTGGTGGAAGGCGACGCGTCCTCCGCTTCGTACTTCCTCGCCGCCGGCGCGATCGGCGGCGGCCCGGTGCGCGTCGAGGGCGTGGGCCGCGACAGCATCCAGGGCGACGTGCGCTTCACCGAAGTACTGGAGCGCATGGGCGCCAAGGTTTCCTTCGGAGACGGCTTCATCGAAGCGTCCGGAGGACAGCCGCTCAGGGGAATAGACATGGACATGAACCATATCCCCGACGCGGCGATGACCGCGGCGGTAATGGCGCTGTTCGCAGACGGCCCGAGCACCTTGCGGAACATCGCGAGCTGGCGCGTGAAGGAGACCGACCGCATCGCGGCGATGGCGACCGAGCTGCGCAAGCTCGGCGCGCAGGTGGAGGAGCGGCCGGATGCGCTTTGCATTTCTCCTCCAAAAATTCTTTCCCCAAACCAGGAGATCGACACCTACGACGACCACCGCATGGCGATGAGCTTCGCCCTCGCCGCGCTCGGCGGCGTGCCGGTGGTCATCAACGACCCGGGCTGCGTGGCGAAGACCTTCCCCGCGTTCTTCGAGTCCTGGAAGGCCATCCTGTCGTGAGCGCGCCGGTGATCGCCATCGACGGCCCCTCGGCGTCCGGAAAGGGGGCGGTGGCGAGCCGGGTCGCCGGGGCCCTGGGGTTCCACTACCTGGAAAGCGGCGCGCTCTACCGGGTGCTTGCGCTGGTGGCGTTGCGCTCGGGGGAGACCGGCGAGCCGGGACTCGCGCTGGCCGCGACCACCATGCCCCTGCGCTTCCAGGACGGAAAGATTCTCCTGTCCGAACAAGATATTACGGACGACATTCGCAGCGAGGCGTGCGGCAACAAGGCTTCCGAGGTGGCGCGGATCCCGGGGGTCAGGCAGGCCCTCCTGGTCCGCCAGCGCCGCTTCCGGCAGCCTCCGGGGCTGGTCGCCGACGGCCGCGACATGGGGACCATCGTGTTTCCCGACGCGGCGCTCAAAATCTTCTTGACAGCGACTGCCGAAGTCAGGGCCGAGCGTAGATATAAGCAGTTGATCGACAAAGGAATCCCTGCTAATCTTCGCTCCCTTTCCCGGGATCTGGCCGAACGGGACGAGCGCGACAGGAATCGAAGCGTCGCGCCTCTGGTTCCGGCCCCCGATTCGCAAGTGCTGGATTCGTCGGCGCTTTCGATTGACCAGGTGGTCGAGCAGGTGCTCGGCTGGTGGCGGGAAAGAAATACGGGTGGGCAGGGCTAACAACCTTGCCTGAGTTTTCAACTTAACCCGGGATGTAAATCCCGGTCTGCAAAGGTTTTTTCTTACATGGCCAGTATTTCCCCCGCGCAATCCTCCGCCGGCGAATCGTTCGCCGCTCTCTTCGAAGAGAGTCTCAACCGCAAGGAGATGCGCATCGGCGAGGTGATTACCGCCGAAGTAGTGAGCGTCGACGACAACTTCGTGGTGGTGAACGCCGGACTGAAGTCCGAGAGCATCATCGCGGTCGAAGAATTCAGAAACGATTCGGGCGTGGTGGAAGTGAAGCCCGGCGATTTCGTCAGCGTCTCGATCGAGGCGCTGGAAGACGGCTACGGCGCGACGCGCCTGTCGCGCGACAAGGCGAAGCGCATGGCCGCCTGGCTCGAGCTGGAGAAGGCGCTCGAGACCGGCGAGAAGATCGAAGGCATGATCACCGGCAAGGTGAAGGGCGGCCTGACCGTGATGGCGAAGGGCATCAGGGCGTTCCTGCCGGGCTCGCTGGTGGACCTGCGGCCGGTGAAGGACACCACGCCGTACGAAGGCAAGTCGATGCAGTTCAAGGTCATCAAGCTGGACCGCAAGCGGAACAACGTTGTGGTGTCCCGGCGTGCGGTGCTCGAGGAAACCGCCGGCGCCGAGCGCGAGCAGCTGCTCGCCTCGCTGCAGGAAGGCGCCACCGTCAAGGGCATCGTCAAGAACATCACCGACTACGGCGCGTTCGTCGACCTCGGCGGCATCGACGGCCTGCTGCACATCACCGACCTGGCCTGGCGCCGCGTCAAGCACCCCTCCGAGGTGCTCAACGTGGGCGACGAAGTCACCGCCAAGGTCCTGAAATTCGATTCCGAGAAGAACCGCGTTTCCCTGGGTCTCAAGCAGCTCGGCGAAGACCCCTGGGTCGGCATCGCGCGCCGCTACCCGCAGGGCACGCGCCTGTTCGGCAAGGTCACCAACCTGACCGACTACGGCGCCTTCGTCGAGGTCGAGTCGGGCATCGAGGGC
>DASUZH010000049.1:0-4664 GCA_036376975.1 Burkholderiales bacterium
GCCCTTCGGGTCGTCGGTGGGATGGTTGGGCTGGATGCGGACCGACATGCGGCCGGGAAGGCCCAAGGTGTCGCGGAAGCGGGTGACGACGCGGCACTTGCGCGCGGCGAGGATCAGGTCCTGGTTGCGCATCAGCTTCGAGACGGCTGCAGCCATCTCGGGCGTGATGCCGCGCCGGACCTGCGAGATCTGCTCTTCGCTTGCCGCCAGCAGCCAGTCGCGGAAGTCGCCGACCGTCAATCCGCTCAGTGTTCCAAACGACTCTTGATCGTGTGAATCTACGATCAGCCGGGTGACGTCATCGGACTCATAGGGGATGACGAGGTCACTGAGAAAGGTCTTGAGGGGGAGGTCGGCGAGCGCCATGCGCGCCGCCATGCGCTCCTCGGCGCTGCCGGCGGCGACGCCGGCGAGCACGTCGCCCGAGCGCAGCGGCGTCGCCTTCGCCAGCAGCGTCTTCAGGTCGGCGAAGCGGTACGTCGCGCTGTCTACTCGGGCGGTGTATCCCATTTCTTGTAAAGCACGGCGACTTTGCCGATCTCCTGAACCAGCTCGCTTTCCGTTCTTACACTAAGTTCCTTGAAGGCGCTCGCGCGCTCGTCGCGGTCGAGGCCCGGCGCGCGCACCTTGATCAGCTCGTGCGCCTTCAGCGCGGCCGCGACTTCGGCAACCACCGGCTCCGTAAGGCCTTTCGCGCCGATGATCACGAGCGGCTCGAGCTTGTGAGCGCGCGCCTTGAGACTTTTGCGTTCGGCTGAATTCAACGGGGCACTTTCCGTTCCATAAGTGTCAAAATAGTCACCTTGTTACCGCAAGATTTTCACCCGGTTGTACGGCAGTGGTGGGAAAGCCGCTTCGGCGAGCCCACCGCGGCGCAGCTCGACGGCTGGAGGGCCATCCGCCGGGGCGAGCATACCCTGATCGCGGCGCCGACCGGCTCCGGCAAGACGCTGGCCGCGTTCCTCACCTCGATCGACGGGCTTCTCAAGGAAGGCCTGGAGAAGGGCGGCCTGCCCGACGAGGTCCGGGTCATCTATGTCTCGCCGCTCAAGGCGCTGTCGGCCGACATCCACAAGAACCTGGCTACGCCGCGGCGCGAGATCCATGCACTGTCCCCTGTAAAGATCACCGCCGCGGTACGCAGCGGGGATACGCCGCAAGCCGAGCGCGCGGCGATGCTGCGCACGCCGCCGCACATCCTGGTCACCACGCCGGAGTCGCTCTACCTGCTGCTCACCGCCGAGCGGCCGCGCGAGATGCTGAAGACCGCGCAGGTGGTGATCGTCGACGAGATCCACGCCGTGCTGCAGTCGCGCCGCGGCGCGCACCTCGCCCTGTCGCTCGAGCGCCTGGACCAGGTCTGCGGCCGCAAGCTGCAGCGCATCGGCCTGTCGGCCACGCAGAAGCCAATCGAGGAAGTCGCCAGGTTTTTGACCAATGAGCCTTGCTCCATCGTGGACAAGGGGCACAAGAGGAAGATCGACCTCGCCATCGAGGTTCCCGGCTCGCCGCTCGAGGCGGTGATGTCGGGCGAGATCTGGCAGGAGATCTACGCGCGCCTGGTCGAGCTGATCGAGGCGCACCGCACCACCCTGATCACCGTCAACACGCGGCGCCTGGCCGAGCGGATGGCGCACCAGCTGTCCGAGAAGCTCGGGCCGGAGTTCGTCGCCGCGCACCACGGCAGCCTGGCGAAGGAAGTCCGCCTCGACGCCGAAGACCGGCTGCGCAACGGAAAACTGAAGGTTCTGGTGGCGACGGCCTCGCTCGAGCTCGGCATCGACATCGGCCACGTCGACCTGGTGTGCCAGATCTCCTCGCCGAACCGCATCGCCACGCTGCTGCAGCGGGTGGGGCGCTCGGGCCACACGGTGAGCGGCACGCCGAAGGGGCGCCTGTTCCCGCTCACGCGCGACGACCTGGTCGAATGCGCCGCGATGGTGCGCGCGGTGCGCGACGGCGAGCTCGACCGCGTCGCGGTGCCGGACGCGCCGCTCGACGTGCTGGCGCAGCAGATCGCGGCCGAGGTCGCGGGCCAGGAGGAGTGGGACGAGGAAGGCCTGTGGAGCGTGTTCCGCAATGCATTCCCGTACAGGGAACTCGCGGCGGACAAGTTCCATGAAATCGTCGAGATGCTGGCGCGCGGCTACGCCACCAACCGCGGACGGCGCGGCGCGCTGATCCACTACGACAGCGTCAACCGCAAGCTGCGCGCGCGCAAGGGCACGCGCATGACCGCGATCACCAACGGCGGCGCGATCCCCGAGGTGTTCGACTTCCGCGTGGTGCTGGAGCCCGAGGGCCACACCGTCGGCACGCTGAACGAGGACTTCGCCATCGAGTCGATCCCCGGCGACGTGTTCCAGCTCGGCAACACCTCGTGGCGCATCCTGCAGATCAACGGCGGCGTGGTGCGCGTCGCCGACGCCGCCGGCCAGCCGCCGTCGATGCCGTTCTGGCTTGGCGAGGCGCCGGCGCGCAGCGATGAGATGAGCACGGCGGTCTCCCGCTTGCGCGGCGATCTGGATTCCCTGCTGCCCGGTCCGGACGCTGAGCGGGGCGCCCATGATTTGGATGCGGCGATCGCCTTCCTCGAGAAGGAATACCAGCTCGAGAAGCCGGCGGCGGAGCAGATCGCGGCCTACCTCGGCGAAACCAAGCGCGCGCTTGGCGTGGTGCCCACCGCGAACACGCTCGCGCTGGAGCGCTTCTTCGACGAGTCGGGCGGCATGCAGCTCATCCTGCACGCGCCGTTCGGCAGCCGCGTCAACCGCGCCTGGGGCCTCGCGCTGCGCAAGAAGTTCTGCCAGGGCTTCAACTTCGAGCTGCAGGCGGCGGCGACCGAGGAGGGCATCATCCTGTCGCTCGGCTCGCCGCACTCCTTCGCGCTGGAGGACGTGTACCGCTACCTGCATCCCAACACCGTGCGCGAGACGCTGGTGCAGGCGGTGCTCGACTCGCCGATCTTCGAGACGCGCTGGCGCTGGACCACCACGCTCGCCCTCGCCGTGCCGCGCAACCGCAACGGCGCGAAGGTGCCGGGCCAGCTGCAGCGCATGTACGCCGAGGACGTGCTGCAGAGCGTGTTCCCCGACGCCGCCGCCTGCCTCGACAACATCCAGGGCGCGCGCGAGGTGCCCGAGCATCCATTGGTCGACCAGGCGATGCGCGACTGCCTCGAAGAGGCAATGGATCTCCCGGGTTTGACTAACGTTCTGAAGAACATTTTTTCGGGGCAACTGCGGCTGGTGGCGAAGGATCTTCCGGAGCCATCCGTGTTGAGCCATGAGCTGCTCAATTCCGCCGTCTATACATTCCTCGACGACGCACCGCTCGAAGAGCGCCGCACGCGCGCCGTCTACACCCGCCGCTCGAGCGAGCCGCGCAGCGCCGACGACCTCGGCGCGCTCGATCCTGCGGCGATCGAGCGGGTGAGGCAGGAAGCCTGGCCGGTGGCGAACACCGCCGACGAGCTGCACGACGCCTTGATGGTCGCCGGGTATTTTGAGGATTCCGAGATCGAGCCCCACTGGCGCGCGCTTCTCGCGCAGCTCGATTTGAGGGTCAGGAAAATCGAGAATCGCTGGTTCGCCGTCGAGCGGAAAGACGACTCGCCGGAGGAGCTGCTCGCCAGCCGCCTGGAGGTGCTCGGCCCGGTCGCCGCGCCGGAGGATGCGCTGCTGCTGGCCCTTGAGGGCCAGGGACGAATCTTGAGAGGTAGATTTTCTTCAAAAGACCTCGAATGGTGCGACCGCCGTCTCCTGGCCCGCATCCACCGCTACACGCTGAACAAGCTGCGCGCCGAGATCGAGCCGGTGAGCGCGGCGGACTTCATGCGCTTCCTGCTGGTCTGGCAGCACGTGTCGGTCGAGGAGCAGGCGAGCGGCGTCGACGGCCTCGCCGGCGTGGTCGAGCAGCTCGAGGGCTTCGAGCTGGCGGCGGCGGCATGGGAGCACGACGTGCTGCCTGCACGCGTGTCGGATTACGCGCCGGAGCAGATCGACCGGCTGTGCCAGAGCGGGCGCGTCGCCTGGGGGCGGCTGTCGGCCGGCACCAGCGCGCCGCTCAAGAGCTCGCCGATCGGATTGATGCTGCGCGCGCATTCCGTGCTGGCGGAACCGGCCGTGGTGGAAGGCCTCAGTTCCGAGGCGCAAGCGGTCAAGGCGCTGCTGGAGAAGCAGGGCGCCTCCTTCTTCGGCGAGCTGGCGGCGCGCAGCGGGCTGCTGCCGAGCGTCGTCGAGCGCGCGCTCGCCGAGCTGGTGGGCGCCGGCATCGTCACCGCCGACAGCTTCGCCGGGCTGCGCGCGCTGCTTGCCCCGCCCGAGAAGCGCAAGGGCCTGGTCGAGGCGGCGGGCCGCTGGGCGCTGCTGTCGAATTCGCTGGAGAACAACTTCGAGGCGGTGGCGCGCGCGCTGCTCAAGCGCTACGGGGTGGTGTTCAGGTCGCTGCTGCAGAGGGAAACCCGGCTGCCGCCGTGGCGCGACCTGGTGAAGGTCTACCGCAGGCTGGAGGCGCGCGGCGAAATCCGCGGCGGCCGCTTCGTCACCGGCTTCGGCGGCGAGCAGTTCGCCGCCGCCGACGCGGTCGGCCGCCTGCGCGCGGTGCGCAAGCTCGAGAAGAACGGCGAGCTGGTCGCGCTGTCGGCCGCCGACCCGCTCAACCTG
>DASUZH010000050.1:0-6812 GCA_036376975.1 Burkholderiales bacterium
GTGTCGGTCGGCTCGGCCGCCGACCACGACGCGCTCGTCAACAACCCCGACCTCTGGCACCCGGACCGCGCCTTCAAGCTGCTCGCCGCCACCTTCGGCGCGCGCGCGCGCGAGGTCATCCCCGCGATCCGCGCCGAGGTCGTGCCGGGAAGGACGGTGCTGGTGGCCGGCGCCATCGCGGTCGGCGCGCGCATCGTGGCGGAGGCGGACGGCGTGCCGCTGGTCACCGTGCAGCTGCAGCCTTCGGCGTTCATGAGCGAGGACGACCGGCCGCTGATGGATGCGCGCCTCGGGTTCCTGAGGTGGCTGCCGGCCTGGGGGTGGAACCTAGCCTTTCGATTTCTCCACGCATATGTCGACGGGATGCTGGCCGGCCAGATCAACGCCGTGCGCGCCGAGCTCGGGCTGCGCCAGCCGGTGCGCGGCATCATGCGCGACTGGTGGATGTCGCCCGATCGCGTGCTGGCGCTGTTCCCGGACTGGTTCGCTCCGCAGCGCGCCGACTGGCCGCCGCAGGCGGTGCTGACGCGCTTCCCGCCGTTCGACGGCGACTTCACCCTCGACCCGCAGGCCGACGAGTTCCTGCGCGACGGCGCGCCGCCGATCCTGTTCACGCCCGGCTCGGCGAACATGTGGGGCAAGGCGTTCTTCGAGGCCGCCGCGGGAGCCTGCGCGAAGCTCGGCCAGCGCGGCATGCTGGTGAGCGGCTATGCGGAGCACGTCCCCGCCGCCTTGCCGCGCGGCGTGCGCTATTTTGGCCGCCTGCCCTTCAGCCGCGTCTTCCCGCGCTGCGCCGCCGTGGTGCACCACGGCGGCGTCGGCACCCTGGCGCAGGGGCTCGCGGCCGGCGTGCCGCAACTCGTCATGCCCATGGCGCACGACCAGCCCGACCACGCGCAGCGCCTGAAGCGCCTGGGCGTGGGCGATTACCTGCTGCCGAAGAACTTCCGCGCCGATGCGGTGGCGGGGAAGCTGGCGCGCCTGATGAACTCGCGATCGACCGCCCGCACCTGCGCGCAGTACCGCGAGATGATGGTGACGCAGATGCCGCCGGAGCGCGTCGCCGCCCTGCTCGAAGCCCCGCTCGCCTAGTCCGCCCTCACGCCGGCGGCCTTGGCCACCTGGCCGTACTTCTCGTACGCGGCGCGGATCTGCGCGTTGTAGGCCTCGGGAGAATTGCCCACCGGGTCGATGCCGAGCTGCTTGAAGCGCGCGGCGACGTCGGGCGCTTTCACCGCCTTCGCCACCTCCGCGGACAGGCGGGCGACGATCGCCGGCGGCGTGCCGGCGGGCGCGAGCAGCCCGATCTCCGGCGCGAAGTCGTAGCCGGGCGCGCCCATCTCGGCGATGGTCGGGATCTCGGGCGCCTGCGGCGAGCGCTTCGCGGTGCTGATCGCCACCAGCTTCACCGTGCCGGCCTTCACGTGCGCCTCGACCGCCGGCAAGGCCGACGGGACCATCGCCACCTGGCCGCCGAGAAGCGCGGGAACCGCCTGGCCCATGCCCTTGTATGGCACGTGCACCATGTTCAGGTCGAACGCGCCCTTGAACGCTTCCATCGCCAGGTGGTGGATGCTGCCGATTCCGGACGAGCCGTAGTTCACCTTGCCGGGATTGGCCTTCACGTACGCGATGAATTCCTTGAAGTTGCCCGCCGGCACCGACTGGTGCAGCGTGATGAACAGCGCGCTGTTCGCGATCAGGCCGACGCCGACCAGGTCCTTCTGCGCGTAGGGCAGCTTGGAGAAGATGTGCGGGTTGATCGCCACCTGCCCGACGTCGGCGACCAGCAGCGTGTAGCCGTCGGGCGCCGCCTTGGCGACCACCTCCGTGCCGGAGATGCCGCCGGCGCCGCCGCGGTTCTCGACCACCAGCTGCTGGCCGAGCGACTCGGCGAGCTTCGGCTGCATCAGGCGCGTGATGGTGTCGGGCAGCCCGCCGGCGGCGTACGGCACGATGACGCGAATCGGTTTGTTCGGGTAGTCCTGCGCGAATGCCGTGCTCGCGGCGAGCAGGACGGCTGCGGCGAAAATTTTCATGAACAAGTTCTCCTCCTGTCCTAAGTATACTTCGGCATGCTCCGCCTGAGCCTCGCCTGCTGGGACTACGACCGCACGCGCGCCCTCGCCGACGGCCGGGTGCAGCCGGAGGGCATCGACCTCGTCTACCTCAACCAGCCGGTCGAGGAAACCTTCTTCCGCATGATGCGCTTCGCCGAGTTCGACGCCTCGGAGATGTCGCTCTCCTCCTACGTGGCCTCGCTCGGCCGCGCCGAGCCGCCGTTCATCGCCATCCCCGCCTTCCCGTCGCGCTACTTCCGCCACTCCTGCATCTTCGTCTCGGCGAAGAGCGGCATCCGCCAGCCGTCTGATTTGAAAGGCAGGCGCGTCGGCGTCCCCGAGTACCAGATGACCGCGCCGGTGTGGATCCGCGGCATCCTGTCCGACGACCACGGCGTGAAGGTGACCGACTACCAGCACCTCTCCGGCGGTGAAGAAGAACCCGGCCGCGATGAGAAACAGAAGTTGGATCTCCCCTCCTCCATCCAGCTTTCTCCAATAGGAAAAGAGCAAACCTTGTCCGGTATGCTCGCCACAGGCGAGCTGGACGCACTCGTCACGGCACGCGCGCCCTCCACGTTTCCCAAGGCGGTGAACCGGCTGTTCCCGGACTACGTCGAGCGGGAAAAGGCCTACTACAAGCGCACGAAGATCTTCCCGATCATGCATACGGTGGTCATCCGCCGCGACGTGTATTCGAAGAACCCGTGGGTCGCGCAGGCGCTCTACAAGGCGTTCGTCGCCTCGAAGAAGATCGCCATGGACATGTACGCGCAGACCGCGGCGATGACCAGCATGCTGCCGTGGACCTCAGCCGCGGCGGAGGAAGCGCGCGCCGAGATGGGCGAGGACTGGTGGCCCTACGGCCTCGCGCCCAACCGCCACGTGCTGGAAACCTTCCTGCGCTACCACCACGAGCAGGGGCTGTCGAAGAAGCTCTTCAAGCCAGAAGAGCTCTTCGCCAAAGAAACTCTAGAGAGCTTCAAGGTCTGAGACGGTTCGACCCCCTGACAAGGGGTCGTGAGCCGAAGGCGAACGGGGGGTTGAATGCAAATTCGGACGACTCGCACGATCGCCTTCGCCGGACTCGTCTTCCTTGCGGCTGGCAGAGTGGACGCAGCATCGACCCCGCCGGATGCTCCGATGATCGGCGAGGCTTACTACAAGTGCGAGCAGCCTCGGCTGTTGGAAGGCGGCATATACGGCAAGGGCCCATTTCATCGGTTCGGACCCAGCGGTTCGAAGCGGGACTGCGCTCGCTGGACAAGAGTCTCGAAGGACGCTTTCAGATCTCTCGCCACCCAGTGGTTCGCGCACGACTGGAGTACTGACCTGCCGTTCTGGCGGGAGCCGTAACCCCCCGCTCGCAAAGCTCGCTCCCCCCTTGTCAGGGGGGCGAACCGGCCTAGAGCTTTTGCTTCAGGAGATCCCTGATCTCCGTCAGCAGCTGCTCCTCCTTGGGCGGCGCGGCGGGCGCCGGCGGCTCGTCGCGCTTCAGCCGGTTGATCACCTTGATGGCGAGGAAGATCGCCCAGGCGATGATCAGGAAATCCAGGCAGGTCTGCAGGAACTTGCCGTACTGGATCTTGGCGTCGCGGAACTGCACCGCCAGTCCGCTGAAGTCGACGCCACCGATCAGCGTACCGACCATCGGCATCACGATGTCGCCGACCAGCGAGGCGACGATCTTGCCGAAAGCCGCGCCGATGATCACGCCGACCGCGAGGTCGACCACGTTGCCCTTCACCGCGAATTCGCGGAACTCCTTCACGATGCTCATGGGTAGCTCACCTCCAGGATTTCGACTTGTTCTTCCCCCGACGGGCTGCGCAGCACGACTGTATCGCCTTCGCGCGCCTTCAGCAGCGCCCTGGCGATGGGCGATACCCAGGACACGTGCCCCTTCGCGGGGTCGACTTCGTCCGTGCCGAGAATGGTGACTTGCTGGGTGCCGCCGCCGACGCGGAACTTGACGGTGGCGCCGAAGAATACCTGGTCGGTGTCGCGCCCGCGGCTGTCGACCACCTCGGCGTTCTCCAGCCGCTTGATCAGGTAGCGCACGCGGCGGTCGATCTCGCGCAGCCGCTTCTTGCCGTAGATGTAGTCGCCGTTCTCCGAGCGGTCGCCGTTCGACGCCGCCCAGGACACGGTGCGCACGACCTCGGGCCGCTCGACCTCGACCAGCTGCTTCAGCTCCGCCTTGAGGCGGCCGTAGCCCGTCAGGCTGATGTAATTCTTCCCGGCGGGCGCGGCCGGCTCGGGCGCATCGTCGTCCGCGTCGTGCCCGGTTTCCTTGACAAATGCCTTCGACATGGCACGACGATTTTATCCCTTGCAAGGCGCGTCCCGAACTTTAGAATGGCAACCCTCAAGGGGAGAAAAAGATGGCCGAAAGGGAACAGCTCGACTTCCTGACGAAGCTGCGCATCCGCGAGCTGATCCTCATGGGGCTGATCACCGTCACCGCGGTGATCGCCAACCTGCCGCAGGAATACGTCGAGGGCACGCTCGGCGTCAGCCCGAACACCCTGATCGCGGTGCTCGGCATCGCGGTGATCATCGGCCTGTTCCTCTACCTGAAGTTCTTCTTCTTCGTCGCAGTGGTGCTGCTGGTCGCCGGCGCCAACCTTCCGGAGCAGATCGCCGAGGGCCTCAACATCTCGAAGATCCCGATCATCCTGGCGCTGGTCGCCCTGGTCGGCATCGCGGCGATCAACTACTTCATCAAGCTGATGCCGACCGGCCTCGAGCCGAAGCCGCGCGAGAAGAGCCCGGAGGGCGTCAAGGCGCTGTTCTACGCCATCGAGAAGAACAACCTGGTGTACGCGCAGAAAGTGCTGTCGATGCACTTCGACCCGAACCTGCACCACGACAACGGCTATACCCCCCTCGCCTACGCGGCGATGAAGGGCAGCCAGCCGATGGTCGAGCTGCTGCTGCGCAACGGCGCCGACCCGAGCCAGACCACCAAGGAGGGCGATACGCCGGTGGAGCTGGCGCTGCGCTTCTCGCACGGCGAGGTGGCCGACCTGCTGAAGCGCGCCCGCCAGGCGGACAGCAAGGACGCGCCGGCCGCGGCCCCCGCCCCGGCCCGCGCAGCGGCGCGCGCCTAGAAGGCCCTGCCGTAACGGCGCTATAATAGTACTGTATGGATATTCAGCTCGAAGCAGCCGAGCAGGTCATCTGCCGCGACACGCTGCTGGAAAAGTACGCCAAGGGCGACGAGACCAGCATCGGCGAGGTGCGCCGCCGGGTGGCGCGCGCCCTCGCCCAGCCTGAGGCCGCCGAGAAGCGCGCCTACTGGGAAAAGCGCTTCCTCGAGGCGCAGCAGGACGGTTTCATCCCCGCCGGCCGCATCAACTCCGCCGCCGGCGTGCAGCTCGCGGCGACCCTGATCAACTGCTTCGTGCAGCCGGTCGGCGACTCGATCTCCGAGGAAGTCGACGGCCGGCCGGGCATCTACACCGCGCTGCAGGAGGCCGCCGAGACCATGCGCCGCGGCGGCGGCGTGGGCTACGACTTCTCCACCATCCGCCCCAAGGGCGCCGAGGTGAAGGGCACCAAGTCGCGCGCCAGCGGGCCGGTGTCCTACATGCGCGTGTTCGACCGCTCGTGCGAGACGGTCGAGTCGGCCGGCTCGCGCCGCGGCGCGCAGATGGGCGTGCTGCGCTGCGACCACCCGGACGTCGAGGACTTCATCCGCGCCAAGGACAAGGGCGACCTCGCCAACTTCAACATCTCGGTCGGCGTCACCGACCAGTTCATGCAGGCGGTGGAAAAGGACCTGCCGTTCGACCTGGTCCACCGCGGCAAGGTCTACCGCACGGTCCGCGCCCGCGACCTGTGGCAGCAGATCATGCGCTCGACCTACGACCACGCCGAGCCGGGCGTGCTGTTCCTCGACCGCATCAACCGCGACAACAACCTGCAGTACTGCGAGTCGATCGAGGCCACCAATCCCTGCGCCGAGCAGCCGCTGCCGCCCTACGGCTGCTGCTGCCTGGGTTCGATCGACCTGACGAAATACGTGAAGAATCCATTCACCGACAAGGCGGCCTTCGATTTCGAGCACTTCGGCCGCACCGTCGAGACCTCGATCCGCATGCTCGACAACGTGCTCGAGGTCACCGCCTGGCCGCTCGAGGCGCAGTTCAAGGAGGCGATGGCGAAGCGCCGCATCGGCCTCGGCTTCACCGGGCTGGGCGACGCGCTGATCATGCTGCGCCTGCGCTACGACGCGCAGCCGGCGCGCGCCATGGCGGCGCGCATCTCGGAAGCGATGCGCGACCGCGCTTACCTCGCCTCGGTCGCGCTGGCGCAGGAAAAGGGCGCCTTTCCGCTGTTCAACGCCGACCTGTACCTGTTCGGCACCAGCTTCGCGACGCGGCTGCCCGACGACGTGAAGAGTGAAATCCGGCAGAAGGGGCTGCGCAACTCGCACCTGCTGTCGATCGCGCCGACGGGCACCATCAGCCTGGCGTTCGCCGACAACGCCTCGAACGGCATCGAGCCGCCGTTCTCCTGGACCTACACGCGCAAGAAGCGCATGCCCGACGGCAGCCTGCAGGAGTTCCCGGTCGAAGACCACGCCTGGAGGCGCTACAAGGCTGCCGGCGGCGACGTGGACAAGCTGCCGCCCTACTTCGTCACCGCGCTCGAGATCAGCGCCGCGGCGCACGAGCAGATGGTGGCGGCGGTGGCGCCGTTCATCGACACCAGCATCTCGAAGACGGTGAACGTGCCGGAGGACTA
>DASUZH010000051.1:0-3616 GCA_036376975.1 Burkholderiales bacterium
AGCGGAGCCGGGCGCGCCTCCACGGCGCGGCGCGAGGCGGCGAGGATCGCCTCGTCGAGCGCGCGCGGCGGCTCCTCCGCCCCGAGCTCGCGGTAGCGCGCGGAAAGCTTGGGATCGCGCTTGTCAGCCATCGTCGACTGCGGCTTTCAGCTTGGCGATCGCATAGCGCAGGCGGCTTTTCGCCGTCTCCGCGTTGGCTCCTGTCGCTTGCGCAATCTCCTCGATCGAGAGCCCGCCCTCCTCGTGCAGCAGGAACGCCTGCCGCTGCAGCGGCGGCAGCGCCTCCAGCGCCTGCGCGAAGCGCGACAGCGCCTGCCGCGCCTCCACCGAGCGCGCCGGGTCGTCCGGGGCGGGCGCGTGCGTGTCTTCATCGAGCTCCACCAGAGTGAGGCCCTTCTTGCGCCAGTGATCGGTAAGCAGGTTGTGCGCGATGGTGTAGAGCCAGGTGGTGAAGCGCGCCTGCGGCGAATACCGGCCGCGCGCCTCGATGACGCGGATCCAGACTTCCTGGAACAGCTCCTCCGCGGCGCCGCGCGCCTTCACGCTGCGCAGCACGAAGCGGTAGAGCCGCCCGCGGTGTCTCGTGTAGAGCGTCTCGAAGGCCCCGGCGTTCCCATCGCGATACGCGAGCATGAGTTGTTCGTCCGGGGCCTCCACTACGCATGAGTTTACGCTCCCGGGTCGGGGACGAAGCCCGGGAACGGCCGCGGGTACGGCAGCGGCGCCACCGGATAGGGCTGGCGGATCACGCCCTTCGCCACCAGGTTGCGATGGCTGTCGTAGTACAGGGTGATCAGCTCGGCCGGCGAGCTGGTGGCGCGCTCGAAGTTGACGTACTGGGCGTGCGAGGTCTCCCGCCGCCCGTGCCCGGTGCCGAGCTGGGATTCAGGCTTGGCCGAGTCGCGCGCGCCTGCTCTTGATTCCTTTTCAGCAGAAGAAGAATAGGGGCCCGGGAAGGCCTCTCCGATCGGCGCCGGCGGCGGCGCGTACTTCTTGCGGAACAGCGCCACGCCGATGACTCCGACGTCGTCCGGGCGGCCGGTGCGGGCCGCATACGAGTCGGGCAGCGGCGTGAAGTAGAACGCCGCGGTTTCCGCCATATTCTTGCGCCAGCCGAGGATGTCCATCCCGCCGCGCGGCGCGAGCACGTAGCCGCTCTGCTGCGGCGCGGCGCCCTGCCCCGTGATGACGTTGACGCCGTCCACGGAGACGATGGCGAGCACGTCGTCGCCCTGGCGGTTGCGCAGGCTGAGCTGGTACTCGTTGCCCGGCTTGCCGACCACGTACGCACGCCCCTGGTGCCAGTACACCTGCAGGCGCCTGCCTTCGGTGCGGTCGTAGACCGTCAGGTCGGCGAGGCTGCCCACCGCGCCGGCTGGCGCGGCTATTGCTATTGCCAATGCAGCGATGACTCCCTTCACGAGCTTCATGGTGTTTCTCCTTTCTACCTGAATGAAACGGAATCGCAGGGCGAAAGGGTTAACGCATGGAATTTCATGCCGCGCGCGTAGAATGCGGCGCTTTTCTTCGGGCAATCCCTAGATGAGCTACTCCTGCTCCAAATGTCCTGGCTACTGCTGCAGCTACCCCGAGATCGAGGTCACGCCGCGCGACGTCGAGCGCCTGGCGAAGCACTTCGGCATCGGCTACCGGGAGGCCGAGGAGCGCTACACGAAGTACGACGCGAAGGAGAAGGTGCAGCTACTGCGCCACCGCAAGGACAGCGTGTTCGAGTCGACGTGCATGCTCTTCGACCAGGAGAAGCGCCGCTGCACCGTGTACGAGTCGCGTCCTGCCGTCTGCCGCGGCTACCCGGACAGCAAGCGCTGCGGGTACTACGAGTTCCTGAAGTTCGAGCGCGCCCACCAGGACGACAAGGAATTCATCGCCCTGACTTGAGCGCCTTGTCGCGGATCGCCGAAAGCGTGGTGGCCGGAGTGATGGCGTCCGGGTCGATGCGCAGCTCGATCAGCGCCGGCTTGCCGGAAGCCGCGGCCCGCTCGTAGGCCGGCGCGAAGTCCTCGGTCTTCTCCACCGTCTCGCCGTGACCGCCGAAGGCGCGAGCGTAGGCGGCGAAATCGGGATTCTTCAGCTCAGTGCCCGAGACGCGGCCCGGGTACTCGCGCTCCTGGTGCATGCGGATCATGCCGTACATCCCGTTGTTCACCACCAGCGCGACGAAAGCAGCCCCGTATTGCGCGGCCGTGGCGATCTCCTGGCCGTTCATCAGGAAGTCGCCGTCGCCGCAGACGCCAAGGACAGTCCGCGCGGGTGCAGCCAGCTTGGCTGCAACCGCAGCGGGATATCCGTACCCCATTGATCCGTTGGTCGAGCCGAGCTGCGTGCGGAAGCCCTTGTAGCGGAAGTTCCGGTGCAGCCAGCCGGCGAAGTTGCCCGCGCCGCCGGCGATGATGGCGTCCTCCGGCAGCTTGTCGGAGAGCCAGCGGATCACCTGGCCGTATTGCAGCTTGCCCGGCATGGGCTGCGGCTCGCTCCACGCCAGATATTCATCGTGCGCGGTGGTCGGTTTCTTCCTGATCGAAAGACTCGCCAGAGCATCGACGAACTGGGGATATCCAGAGTTGATCGCCAGCGCAGGCCGGTAGACGCGGCCGAGCTCCTCCGCCCCCGCGTGCACGTGGATCAGCGTCTGGCTCGGCACCGGCGCCTCGAGCAGGCTGTAGGCGCTGGTGGTCATCTCGCCCAGGCGCGGGCCGATGACGAGCAGCACGTCGGCTTCCTTCACGCGCTGCGCGAGCTTGGGGTTGATGCCGATGCCGACGTCGCCGGCGTAGCTCGGGCTGCGGTTGTCGAACAGGTCCTGGCAGCGGAAGGAAGTACCGACCGGAAGCCCGCTTGCTTCGGCCCATTTCTGCAGCTTGAGCGCGGCTTCGCGATTCCAGCCGCCTCCGCCTAGCAGGACGAACGGCCTTTGCGCGTTTTCGAGCAGCTTCTTTACCTCGCCGATCTCGGTTGAAGAGACCGTAGGGCGAATCACATGATGTTTCGGCACATCCGCAACCGCCGCTTCTGCAAACAGCGTGTCTTCCGGCAGCGCCAGCACCACCGGGCCCGGCCTGCCCGCCATCGCGGTGTGGAACGCGCGGCTCACGTACTCCGGAATGCGCTCGACGCGGTCGATCTGCGCCACCCACTTCGCCATCTGGCCGTACATGCGGCGGTAGTCGATTTCCTGGAACGCCTCGCGCTCGGCGAACTCGTTGGGCACCTGGCCGATGAACACCACCATCGGCGTCGAGTCCTGGAAGCCGGTGTGCACGCCGATCGCGCCGTTGGTCGCGCCCGGGCCGCGCGTCACCATCAGCACGCCGGGCTCGCCGGTCAGCTTGCCGTAGGCCTCGGCCATGTACGACGCGCCGCCTTCCTGCCGGCAGAGGACGAATTGCAGCTTGTCGCGCGAGTCGTACAGGCCGTCGAGCACCGGCAGGTAGCTCTCGCCGGGCACGCCGAAGGCCATCTTGACGCCCTGCGCCAGCAGCGCGTCGGACAGGATCCTGCCGCCGTGGCGCGTCTTCAGATCGGATTTCATGCGATGACTTTCTCGAACGCGCGGCGCAGCGCCACGCAGCATTCCTCGACCGCTTCGTTGCCCGCG
>DASUZH010000052.1:0-2125 GCA_036376975.1 Burkholderiales bacterium
TAATGGCGGCGCCGTGCCATACGGCATCCACGCCGCGCATCAGTCTTTCGAGAGACGCCGTGTCGGTGACATCCCCGCCCTGCTCGAGCGAGAACTCAACGACCTCATGCTTGCGAGCCCGCAAGGCGTGGACGAGGTTGACGCCGACAAAACCGCTCGCGCCGGTGACGAGAACCTTCAAAGCGCCCTCGCCGCCGCGTGGCCTTCGTAGACCGCCTCCAGCGCGGTGCGCGGCGCAAGGCAGTCGCCGACCGCCGTCACCTCGAGGCCCAGCGCCCGCAGCGGCATGAACAGCCGGTCGTCGGCCGCGTTGTATTGCGCGACGACCAGGCTGTCGAAGCCTTTCAGGCGCTCCAGCTCGCCGGTCGACGCGTCCTCGACGACCAGCTCGCCGGCGTCGAACCCCTTCACGGCGCGGAGCGTGGCTATGCGCACCTTGAGCTCCCGCAGGCGCGCGCGCGTGGCGAGCGTGCTGTAGATCGTCGTGCGCCAGGCGAAGCCCGCGACCGCGGTAAACACCGTGACCTCGTGTCCGTTCTTTGCCAGCTGCTCGATCGCGCCCAGCGCGGCCCACTCGCCGGTTAGATCGTGGAAAGCGACGCGCCGGCCGAGCTTGTCCGGCGCCATCAGCGCCTCTTCCATGGTCAGCGCATTGCCGGCCCGCTGCGGCGTCGAGCCGGTCGCGAGAATCACCGCATCGGGCGAGAGCGCCTTGACGCCCTCGGGCGTGGCGTCCCGATTGAAGATCAGCTCGACCCCGCTGCGCGCGCAGCGCGAGAGCTGCTGCGCGACGAGCCCGAGGAAGTCGCGGCGGATCGGCATGCGGCGCATCAGGAGCACCTGGCCGCCCGCGTCCTTGGCGCGCTCGAGCAAAGTCACCTTGTGGCCGAGCTCGGCCGCTGTTGCCGCTGCCTCGAGCCCTGCGGGCCCTCCGCCGATCACCACTACTTTCCTGGGATTTTCCGTCTTGTTGAAGTTCCATTCCGTCTCGCGGCCGACCGTCGCATTGACCATGCAGGTAATCGCCAGATTCTTCTCCAGCATCTGCGCGCAGCCCTGGTTGCAGCCGATGCAGGCCTTCACCTCGGCCTCGCGGCCGGCGAAGGACTTGTTCACCAGGTCCGGGTCGGCGATGTGGCCGCGGGCGAAGCCGACCATGTCGGCCACGCCGCCGGCGATCGCCTCTTCCGCCTCCGCCACGCTGCGGTACTTGCCCACCGCCATGACCGGCGCATCGTGGCCGCTCTCGCGCAGCGCGCGGCGGATCTCGCGCGAGATGCGGCGGAACGGCGCGGCGTCGAAGTGCATGTCGGCGAACTGCGTGGCGAGCGAGTAGCTCATGTGGTACGCCGAGTGCGACACGTTGACGAAGTCGAGCGGCACCGCGGCGAAAATCTTCGGCAGCATCGAAAGGCTGTCCGCCAGCGACAGGCCGCCGGCGATGAACTCGTCGCCCGAGAAGCGGATGCCGACCGCGGCCTGCGGCCCGACGGCGGCGCGCACCGCCCGGAGCACCGCGATGGGAAAGCGCAGGCGGTTCTCCTCGGTGCCGCCGTATCGGTCGGTACGCACGTTGGACGACGGCGACAGGAACTGCTGCAGCAGGTGGCCGTGCCCGAGGTGCACCTCGAAGCCGTCCATGCCGGCTTCCAGCACGTTCCTCGACGTGACCACGTGCGCCTCGATCACCGCCGCCATGTCGTCCTCGTTCATGACGTGCGGCGGCATGCCGGTGGGCGACCAGCGCACCGCCGAGGGCCCGAAGGAAGCGGTGCGCTCCCAGTCGCCCTCGATCTGCCGGCCGAGGTGGATCACCTGGCCGAACAGCCTGGCGCCTTCGGCGTGCACCGCCTCGGCGCAGCGCGCGAAAGCGGGGATCGAATCGCGGTCGTAGCCCGCCACGCCCTGCGGCCGGCCGAGGCTCTCGCGCGCCACGCGGATCGATTCGAAAATGATCAATCCCGCTCCCCCGCGGGCGCGCGCCCGGTGGTATTCCACGTGCCGCTCGCTCGGCATGTGGCGCACGCCGAAGTTGGTGGTGTGCGCCGGGACGAACAGCCGGTTGCGCAGCTCGAGGCGGCCAACGCGGATCGCTTGCCTGGAGAGCGGGTAATTCACGTCAGAT
>DASUZH010000053.1:0-3654 GCA_036376975.1 Burkholderiales bacterium
ATCATGGCCGGCCTCGCCGCGGTGCTGCCGCTCAACGTCTGGGTCTACGCCGGGCAGCTGCAGAACCTCGCCGCCGCCGGGCGCAAGTTCATCCTGCAGGGCGGCACGCACCGTAACCTGGCGGTGGTCAAGGCGCAGGTCGACTTCATCCGCTCGAAGGTGCCCGACGCCGAGATCGTGGTGCATCCGTATTCGGGCGAGGCGGGCGCGATCGGCGCCGCGCTGTGCGCGGGCGACGCGCTTGCCGCCGGCGCGCCGAGCCGCTTCCGCGGCTACGACGTGATCGAGTCGCTCGAGTACACCAGCACCACCAACGAGCACACCACCTGCAACTGGTGCCCGGTGAACTGCAAGCGCACCTTCATCGACGTGCGGCTGCCCGAAGGCAAGGGGCGGCCGTGGAGCAAGGTGCCGCTGGTCGAAGGCTGGGAGCGCGTGATCAGCGGCAACTCCTGCCCGAAAGGGCTGCTGGAGGACGCCAACGAGATGCGCGTCGTCAAGAAAAGCATGGAGGCGGTCAAAGATGCCCACCCAAACACTGCTGAGATGGTTCGAGAAAACGCCTTCCGCCGGGCCCACGCCGCTAAAGAAGAAGCGTAGCGAGATCCGGGTCGGCATCCCGCGGGTCCTCAACCTCTGGTCGACGCACCAGTTCTGGCTGGGGTTCCTGGAGGATCTCGGCATCGATGCGAAGCGCATCGAGTTCTCCTCCGACAGCTCGGAGGACCAGGCGCGCGAGTTCGGCAAGGGGCGCGGCACGGTCGACTGCTGCTACCCGGTCAAAAACAACTCCGGCCACTACGGCGAGCTGCTGGCGCGCGACCGGCACCACAAGATCGACGTGCTGCTTTCGCCGATGATCTACTCGCTGCCGTCTTACCTGAACGGCCATGTCGCGCACTCGCTCGCCTGCCCGCGCGTGATGGCGGCGCCGGAGAACATCAAGGCCGGCTTCCTGAAGGAGAAGGACGTGTTCGCCGAGCACGGCGTGCGCTTCGTCTCGCCGATGGCCTCGCTCGGCGACGCGCCGATCGTGCCGAAGCAGCTGTTCGAGGGCATGCGCGACCATATTCCCGGCCTCACGCTGCAGGAGACGCGGAAGGCGACGGAGGCCGGGTTCAAGGCGCTTCACCTCTATTCTTCTCACCTGAGAAAGAAAGCTCGGGAAGTGCTCACGCAATGCGCCGCCCAGGACAAGCCGGCGCTGCTCGTGCTGGCGCGGCCCTACCACATGGATCCCGGCATCGGCCACGAGATCGAGGTCGACCTGCAGGCCCACGGCTATCCGGTGCTGTGGACGCAGTACCTGCCGACCGACGCCGACCTGCTCGACTGGATGTTCGCGCCCGACGTCGCCGAGGGGCACATCAAGTCGCCGCTCGACATCGCCGACGTGTGGCCCTCGTCCTACAGCGCCAACACCAACGAGATCCTGTGGGCGGCGAAGTTCGCCGCGCGCATGCCGTGGGTCGCCTGCGTAGTGCGGCTGTCCAGCTACGAGTGCGGCATGGACCAGCCGACGTACACGCCGGTGCAGCAGATCGTCGAGCGCTCGGGGACGCTGTTCTTCTCGTTCCAGGACCTCGACTCGACCAAGCCGGCCGGCTCGGTGAAGATCCGCGTCGAGACCATCGCGCACTACCTGAAGAAGTACTCGGCCGAGATCATCGCGAAGAAGAAGGCGGCTGCGCCATCAGGCTGCCCGCTCTTGTAGCGCTGCTCCTCTGCGCGGGTTGCGGCGGGCCGCAGCCCGGCCATCCGTTCTTCGCCGGCGAGAAGCCCGGCGTGCAGGTGATCGCGCACCGCGGCGGCGCGGGCCTGCGGCCGGAGAACACGCTCGCCGCGTTCCAGCACGCCGCGCAGCTCGGCGCCGACATCCTCGAGATGGACCTGCGCGTGACGGCCGACGGCGCGATCGTGGTGATCCACGATCCCACGGTCGAGCGCACCACCGAGGGCGCCGGCCCGGTGGAATCGATGAAGCTCGCCGACCTGAAGCGCCTCGACGCGGGCTACCGCTGGTCGCCCGACGCCGGCGCCACTTTCCCGTACCGCGGCCGCGGCGTGCGCGTGCCCGCGCTCGAGGAGGTATTCCGCATCCTGCCGGAGACGCGCATGGTGCTCGAGATGAAGCAGTTCGAGCCGCCGTCGGTAGCGGCGCTGTGCGAGCTCATCCGGCGCAACGGCATGCAGCGCAAGGTGCTGGTCGCCTCGTTCGCCGACGGCGCGCTGCGCGCGTTCCGCGGCGCCTGCCCCGAGGTGGCGACCTCGATGGCGTCGTTCGAGGCGCGCATGTTCATCGTGCTGTTCGGCCTCTACACCCCTTCGGTGCCGGCGCTGCAGGCGCCCGACCGGCTGCGCGAGGCGGTCCTCGTCACGCCCGAGCTGCTGGCGCGGGCGCGCAAGCGCGACGTGAAGCTGCACGCCTGGACGGTCAACGACGAGGCGCGCCTGCGCGAGCTGGTGCGCATGGGCGTCGACGGCGTGATGACCGACTTCCCGGACCGCCTGCTGGCGATCCGCGCTAGCCCGCCATAGTGAGGCCACCCGACACGCTGATCACCTGGCCGGTGATGAAGCCGGCCTCCTCGGAGGCGAGGAACGCCACCAGTCCCGGGATGTCGTCGGGCTGGCCGACGCGCTTCATCGGGATGGCGCGCACCAGCGCGTCGTAGACCTTCTGCCCGGCCTCGCCCTCGCCGAGGAAGCCGCGCAGGATCGGCGTGTCGGTCGGCCCGGGGCAGACCACGTTGACGGTGACGTTCCTGCGCGCCAGCTCGCGCGCCAGCGTCTTCGAGAACGCGACGATGCCGCCCTTGCACGCCGAGTACACCGACTCGCCCGAGGAGCCGACGCGCGCCGCGTCGGACGCGATGTTCACTATTCGCCCCCAGCCGCGCGCCGCCATGCCCGGCGCGACGATGTGCTGCATGTTGAGCGGCCCGCGCAGGTTGATGTCGATCAGCTGCTCCCACTCCTGCGGCTTGGTGTCGAGGAAATTCTGGAAGCGGTCCCAGCCCGCGTTGTTCACCAGGACGTCGATCGGTTCTTTCCCAATCGCCGCCTTCGCCGCGCCATAGTCCGCGATATCGAACGCGAAAGCCTTTCCTTTCAGTTGTCCTGCGGTCCCTTCCGCCTTCTTCCCATCTTTATCCGCCACAAGTACTTTCGACCCTGCTTCAGCAAAGCGCCGGCAGATGGCGGAGCCGATGGCGCCGCCGCCGCCGGTGACCAGCACCGTCTTGCCGGCGAGGCCTTTCACTTGGGGCGCTTGTCGATGACGCGCTTCGCCTTGCCGATCGAGCGCTCGATGGTGTTGATCGGCACGTTGCGCACGTCGGCGCTGATGCCGATGTAGGACTTGATGGCGTGTCCTAGCTTTTCAGAAGAATCCTCTTTCCCGGGAGCCGCTTCGACCAACACCGTCAGATGATCCAGCGGCCCCTGCTTGGAGAGCTCCAGCACGTAGTGCGGGCTGAGGCCCGGCTGCTTGAGGATCAGCTCCTCGATCTGCGACGGGAACACGTTGACGCCGCGGATGATCAGCATGTCGTCGGAGCGGCCGGTGATCTTCTCCATGCGGCGCATGACGCGCGCGGTGCCGGGCAGCAGGCGCGTCAGGTCGCGCGTGCGGTAGCGGATCATCGGCAGCGC
>DASUZH010000054.1:0-3162 GCA_036376975.1 Burkholderiales bacterium
TGATCCCACCGCCAAACTGTCCGTTGCAACTCATCCGCGATCATCCGCGGCGTATTGAGGTGATCGACATGGATGAAGTAGAGCTTCGGGTCTGCGGGAGGCTGGGTGCCGCCGGTGACGGTGACGGTCACGGTGCGTGACGTCGTGGTGAGGCCCAGGTCGTCGGAGGCGATTGCGGTGAGAGCGTAGGTGCCGGGGGTGACGTTGGTCCAGTTGAACTCGTAGGGGAGTGGGCCGCCAGTGAATACGGCGAGCGAGGAGCCGTTCGCGAAGAGCTCGACGTTGGTGAGGTTGTCATCGCGGTCGTTCGCCCGGAGGCTGACGGCGATGCTCGCGGGGGCGGGGAAGGTTTCTTTGTTGTCGGGAGTCAGGATGCGCACGTGCGGGGCGACGTTGTCGCGAACGCGCACGCGGAAGACGTTCGAGGTGCCGGTGGCGCCGAGGGCGTCGGTGGCTGTGGCGCGCACGTCGTAGTTGCCGGCGGGGACGCCGGTCCAGTCGAAGGTGTAGGGCTCGGCGGTCGAGGTGGCGAGGAGGACGTCGCCGTTGAAGAACTCGACCTTGGCGATCGGGTCGTCGCGGTCGGTCACTGCGGCGGTGAGGGGAACGGAGCCTGGGGCGATGTAGCGGTGCTCGGGCGCAGTGAGGCGAACGCGAGGCGCGGTGTTGTTGCGCACGTGAACGCGCACAACGGGCGAGGCGTCGCGCACGCCGGCGCTGTCGTACACACGGGCGCGCAGGTGGTAGTTGCCGCGAGCGACGTTGGACCAGCTGAACGTGTACGGCGCCTGGGTGGCCACGCCGATGACGTTGCCGTCGGCGAGGAATTCGACGCGGTCGATGGTCCTGCCGGGGTCGACGGCGGGATTCGCGGCGAGCTCGATCGCCGCGGGAGCGACGTAGCGCACGCCGGGCGCGGGCGCAATGAGCGTGACGGACGGCGCGGCGCCGAGCGGCGCGGACGACAGGATTGCGAGTGCCGAAATGGCCCAGCGGATGCTTCGCATGGTTCCCCCCACCTCGTGCCGTTAGTTGAAGCGCATCCCGCGCGGCCGTCAATTGCTTTCTTTCCAACGATTTATCGTGCCGTCTTGAATCCGACGTAGTGATAAGCGAAAGCTGCGAAGAATCGGATTGCGGGAGAACGACCACACGCGGGTAGCCGAAAGAACGATTGACTCGCGCACCGGGAGGAGTAGATTGAAAGCGAGCCTTCCGGGGCCGCCGCAAAACGGCAGCAGCCACGGAATTCCCGGCGACCTGTCGGGATACCGGACCCTTCGGAGGCTCATCGCGGTGAAAGCCGCGTGTGCATGATGCGCCCATCTAGGCGCAGCCCGTAAACGGGCATCAAGGCCCCGCCCGCGAGCGGGGCCTTCCATTTAGAGCCGCATCTAAAGCAATTCCATTTCCCTGAACTTCAGGTACAGCTCGCGGCAGATCCACGCGTCGGTCGCGGCGTAGGCGACCTGCTGCGGCGAGAGCCGCGGCGCGGCCCAGTTCGAGGTCTTGGTGCCCTTCGGAATGCGCGTTCCGAGGAGGAGCGCGGCGAGGTAGCGCACGCCCGACTGCTTGAGCTTGTGGCTGCGTGCGACCGCGCCCAGGTCGACGATCGCCTTTTCGGCGAACTCGAAGCTCTTGCGCAGGGCGCGGAAATCATCCGGCATGCCCACGCCGGCCTTGAGGGTGTGCTCGGCGCCGAGCAGCCCGCGCAGCGCCCCCGAGCAGTCCAGCCGCTGCAGCGGCAGCAGGTACACCCGGTTCGCCGTGGCGAGCTGGGCGAGGGCGGGCAGGTAGCTTTCGCCGGGCCTGAAGGCGGGGCGGGTCTCGGTGTCGAAGCCGACCACGCGCTCCTCGCGCCATTCCGCCGCCGCGCGCTCCAGCTCGTGGGACGTTTCCACCAGGCGCACCTCGCCCTCGTAGCGCCGGATCGGCAGCGCGTTCACTTCGTCTCGGGACAGCTCGCGCAGCAGCTCGGGTGGAAGGGTCATGGGCCCGCCAGTGTAAGGACTCCTGGGACTCAGGTTTTCCCTTAGGCGACCCGGCGGATTGCCTGATTGTTGGGCTGGCCCGACGGGTTCTACGATGGGCTCGAATTCGCTTCAAAGGGGGTGGGCACAATGCATCTCCCCGGGTCCTCCCCCTAACTCACCGAAGCCCCGCACCCCCTTGCTGGGCTTCGGTTTTCTTTTGTGCCGTAAGCTCCCGCGGTGCCGCTGGACCCCGAAAAACGCCGCGCCTACGAGGCGGCGGAGTACGTCGTGTTCTTCGAGCCCGAGCTGGTGTTCCGCGTCGGCGAGCCGAGTCCCGCGCTCGACGAGGTGCTCGACTCGCTCGAGGCGCAGACCGCCGCGTTCGTCACCGCCGCCAACCCGCACGGCGAGCGCCGTCCCGACGAAGAGAACCGCGCAGCGCACGCCGAGCTGCTCAAGTCGAGCTTCCTCGCCGACTACGAGACGTTCGAGGGCGAGGGCCGCGACCCGTTCCGCCGCTGGCCCGCCGAGCCGAGCCTGCTCATCGTCGGCATCGCGCGCCGCGAGGCCGCGGCGCTCGGCGTCGCCCACGACCAGAACGCCATCGTGTTCATCGAGAAGGGCCGCGCGCCCGAGCTGGTGGTGCTGGTCTGAGCCGCGTTTAGAATGCCCGCAACGAGGAGATCCGCATGGCCACCCACCTGAAGCGCCGCATCGCGAAGGACGTCACCGACGAGATGGACCTCAAGGTCCGCCAGACCGTCGAGGGCATCCTCGGCGAGGTGAAGAAGCGCGGCGACGCCGCGGTGCGCGAGTTCTCCGAGAAGTTCGACAAGTGGGTGCCGAAGAAGCTTTCTTCTTCCGACATAGAAAAAATACTGTCCAGGGTCGATAAATCGACCATCGCGGACATCAAGTTCGCCCAGGCGCAGATCCGCAACTTCGCGCAGCACCAGCGCGCGGCGCTGAAGGACATCGAGGTCGAGACGCTGCCCGGCGTGAAGCTCGGCCACCGCAACATCCCGGTCGAGTCGGTGGGCTGCTACGTGCCCGGCGGCCGCTACCCGATGGTGGCCTCGGCGCACATGAGCATCGTCACCGCGCGCACCGCGGGCGTGAAGCGCATCATCGCCTGCACGCCGCCCAACCAGGGCGAGCCGCACGCCGAGACCATCGCCGCGATGGTGCT
>DASUZH010000055.1:0-5616 GCA_036376975.1 Burkholderiales bacterium
CGCCGGACGACGAGGCGCGATGGGAGGGCAGGACGCTGCAGGTCGGGGAGGTCACGCTCAAGGTGGCATATCGCACCGAGCGCTGCGTGATGATCACCATGGCGCAGAGCGAGCTGCCCGACGAGCCGGGCCTGCTGCGCCGCCTGGGCGGCGAGGCGCCGCTGTTCGGGGTCTATGCAGAGGTGTTGTCCTCCGGTCGCATCACGCGCGGGGACGGGGTGACGTTCCTGTGAAGGCGACCGTGAAGCGACCGGAGGACGGCAAGGAATACTTTACGCCTGAGCAGTGCTACATCCTCGAAGTCTCCAACAGCCCCGACGACGAAGCCTGCTCGATCGCCCGCGCGCGCGTCGCGCCGGGGGTTACCACGCGCTGGCACCGCGTCAAGGACACTGCCGAGCGCTACGTCATCCTGCAGGGCAGGGGACGCGTCGAGGTGGGCGACCTCGCGCCGCAGGACGTGGCGCCGGGCGACGTGGTGCTGATCCCGCCTGCGGTGCGCCAGCGAATTGCAAACCTCGGCGCGGAAGATCTCGTCTTCCTCGCCATCTGCACGCCGCGCTTCCGGAACGAATCGTACGAAGACCTGCCATAGGCAGATGGAACCCATCTCTCTACCGCCCCATCCGCCGCTGAAGGGCTATTACGCGGACGAGCCGGGCCGCAAGCTGCGCGTCAACCAGATGTTCGACCAGTCTGCGCCGCACTACGACTGGATCACGGGCGCCATGTCCTTCGGCGCCGGCCGCTGGTATCGCAGCGATGCGTTGCGCCGCCATGGCTTGCAGGCCGGGATGCGGCTGCTCGACGTGGGGTCGGGAACGGGCGCCATCGCGGCGCTGGCGCAGGAGGTGGTTGGCCCGCAGGGCGCCGTCGTCGCAGTCGACCCTTCGGCGGGCATGCTCGCCGAGGCGGCGAAGGCCGGCGTACGCGACGCGCGTCTCGGCCGCGCGGAAGCGCTGCCCGTGGGCGACGGCGAGTTCGACATGCTCGCGATGGGGTATGCGCTGCGGCACGTCGAGGACCTGGCCGTCGCCTTCCGCGAGTACCTGCGCGTGCTGCGGCCGGGCGGCCGCGTGCTGCTGCTTGAGATCACGCGCCCGGACGACCGCTTCCGCTACCACGCGCTGAAGCTCTACCTCAAGCACGTGGTGCCGACCGTCACGCGCATGCTGCGCCGTTCGACGGAAGCGGAGCGCCTCATGCGCTACTACTGGGACACGATCGAGGCCTGCGTGCCGCCGGCCGACATCCTGGCTGCCCTGTCGGCCGCGGGTTTCTCCGGCGCCGAGCGGCAGGTCCAGCATGGCGTGTTCAGCGAGTATTCCGCCATCAAGCCCTCCGCGACGGGTTAACATCACGCTCTTTCCTTGCCAGGATTCCGAGGACCGCCATGGGATACATCGACACGCAGCTCTTCATCAACGGCAAATGGCAGCAGCCCGCCGAGGGCAAGACGCTGCCCGTGGTCAACCCTGCGACCGGCAAGGAGATCGGCCGCGTCGCGCACGCCGGCCGTCCCGACCTCGACCAGGCCCTGCAGGCCGCGCAGAAGGGCTTCGAGGTCTGGCGCGACATGGTGCCCGCCGCGCGCAGCGTGATCATGCGCAAGGCCGCCGCGCTGATCCGCGAGCGCGCCGCCGACATCGCGCCGCTGCTGACGCAGGAGCAGGGCAAGCCGCTCGCCGAGGCGAAGGGCGAGACGCTGGCCGCCGCCGACATCATCGAATGGTTCGCCGAGGAAGGCTTCCGCGTCTACGGGCGCCTGGTGCCTTCGCGCATGAACAACTCCATCCGCCAGATGGTGCTGAAGGACCCGGTCGGGCCGGTGGCCGCGTTCACGCCGTGGAACTTCCCGATCAACCAGGTGGTGCGCAAGGTCGGCGCCGGCCTCGCCGCGGGCTGCTCGATGCTGGTGAAGGCGCCGGAGGAGACGCCGGCCGCGCCGGCCGCGCTGATCAAGGCGTTCGCCGACGCCGGCATTCCGGCCGGCGTGCTGCAGCTCGTGTACGGCACGCCCGCCGAGATCTCGAGCTACCTGATCCCGCACCCGGTGATCCGCAAGGTGACGTTCACGGGATCCATCCCGGTCGGCAAGCAGCTCGCCGCGCTCGCCGGCCAGCACATGAAGCGCGTCACCATGGAGCTCGGCGGGCACGCGCCGGTGATCGTGTGCGAGGACGCGGACATCGCGGCGGCGGTCAAGGCCGTGGCGGCGGCGAAGTTCCGCAACGCCGGCCAGGTCTGCATCTCGCCCACCCGCTTCCTGGTCCACAAGTCGATCGCCGGCGATTTCGCCGAGGCGCTCACCGCCCACGCCAAGGGCCTGAAGGTCGGCGACGGCCTCGCCGAGGGCACGCAGATGGGCCCGCTCGCCAACCCGCGCCGCATCGACGCGATGACGCAGTTCACCGAGGATGCGGTGAAGAAGGGCGCCAAGCTCCTCACCGGCGGGCAGCGCATCGGCAAGGAAGGCAACTTCTGGCAGCCGACCATCCTCTCCGACGTGCCGCAGAACGCGAAGATCTTCAACGACGAGCCGTTCGGCCCGGTGGCCGCGATCCAGCCGTTCGACACGCTCGAGGCCGCGATCGCCGAATCCAACCGCCTGCCGATCGGCCTCGCCGGCTACGCCTTCACCAAGTCGCTGAAGAACTCCGACCTGCTCGCGCGCAAGCTCGAGGTCGGCATGCTGTGGATGAACATGCCGGCGATCCCGTCGGCCGAGATGCCGTTCGGCGGCGTGAAGGACTCGGGCTACGGCTCCGAGGGCGGCCCGGAGGCGATGGAGGCGTACCTCAACTCGCGCGCCGTGGTGATCCAGAACGCCTGACGGCGTTCAGGGCAGCTCGGCGTGGATCGCCGTGTTGCTGTTGCCCTGATCCCTGGAACGTGCAAAGTACCGTTGCGAAGCGCTGACCCGGCGCGCACAATGACTTTGCAGGGGATAGGGGGGAACTATGCTCGGCAAGGCATTGCTGGCGCGCTCTGCGCGCGCCCTGGGTATCGTCGCGGCCATCGCGACGCTCGCTCTGCAAGGGTGCGCCTCGATGTCGATGGTCGTCGAGGAGCAGTACGAGCTCTACCTGCGGACGCTGACCGCCAAGCGCGATCAGCCGCTGGCGCGCACGCTGACCTGGAAGCACCAGTACACAGCGGGCAAGATGGCGAACAATCAGACCTGGTTCATCGTCGACGGAAAGCTCGTCCGCAACCAGAAGGAACTGGCCGACGTGCCGATGCTGGCCGCCCAGCCTTCCAACTCCGGCTGGAAGACGAGCGACCTCTACGCCCAGCAGGCGCGCAGTTACCAAAGTAAGGGCCAGACCGGCATGGCGCGGGCGTATCAAAGCGCGTCTACGGTGTCGGCACAGACTCAGATCGCGTCCGAACGGGTGGCGACCGGGATCGCCCTGGGCAGCGCGATCCAGGGGCTCGGAACGGCGGCGCTCGACTTCGTGGTGGCAAACAGCGCGACCGGGGCGGTGAAATACATCCAGACTTCCGGGGTGATCGGCGACCGCGCGCCGGAGGGCTCGGTGCTCGAGCTGTTCTTCCGCTCGACAAGGTGGGATGGCGCCGAGGCGAAGCCGGCGCAGATACTGATGCAGTGGGAGACGGTCGCGACGCTGAAGGACGCCGACGGCAAGGTCTGGCGGTCGGGCGCCTCCTTCAAGAACTACATCACGGCCAAGTTCGGCTCGGAGGTGCCGCCCATGCCCACCGAGCTCAGCAGCGGCGGCTATTTCCGGCTGGATTCCACCAACGGCCTGCCCCTTGGAAACGCGGCCCAGTACGGGGCCGAAGCGCAGGAACTGAGCAAGATCATTACCGGCGGGGGCAACCTGGAGTTCGGCCTGACCGCGGTACGTGCCGTGCAGGATATCTACGAGCAGATAGACGCCGCCCGCAAGAGCGCGCGACGGTAGCGGTCTTTCTGCTAGATTGGGTTGATGGAAATCCTGGGTGGTTGCTTTTGCGGCGCGATTCGCTATCGGGCCGATGTCGTCCCCGCCAACAGCATGCTCTGCCACTGCCGCAGCTGCCGCAAGGTGACCGGCGCGCCGGTCGTCGGCTGGCTGACGTTCCCGCTGGAGAATTTCCGCTTCACCCGCGGCGAGCCCGACGAGTTCGCGTCCTCGCCGCCGGTGCAGCGCACCTTCTGCCGGCAGTGCGGCACGCCGCTGACCTACCGCAGCGACGTCGAGCCGGCGACGCTGGACGTGACCACCGGGACGCTGGACGACCCGGACGCGTTCCCGCCGACGCACCACTCCTGGCTCAGCCACGACCTGGCGTGGCTGAAGTTCGGCGACGGTCTGCCCACCTACCCGGAGTCGCGCGCCGCGCCGGGCGGCTAACCCGAAAAAGGGTAGGGACCGGCGAAGTCGCCGATGTAGGCGGTGTGGCTGACCAGGCCGAAGCCTTCGCGCCAGGCATGCAGCATGAAGGCGGGCGGCTCCATCCGGAAGCGCGACGGCGCGTCGGGCGACAGGTTGAGCGCCACCTGGTGCGCCGGGCTCGGGCAGGTCTGCGCGATGGTGCCGGCGAAGCGGAACTGGATCGGGCGGTGCAGGTGGCCGCAGAGGACGCGCTCGACCTGCGGATGGCGCGCGACGATCCGCGCCAGGGCCTCGCCGCCCTCCAGCCCGATCTGGTCCATGTGCTCGATCAGCGTGGGGAAGGGCGGGTGGTGCATGACGACGACCGTCGGCTTTGCGGTTTGAAGGGACAGGACCGCATCGAGCCAGGCGAGGCGCTCCTCGTCAACCCGCCCGCCGGCTTCGCCGGGGATCACCGTATCGAGCGCGACGATGCGCAGCGGCCAATCCTCGATCGCGTATTGCACGAACGGCTCCCATTGCCGGAGGTACGCGTGATCGGGGAACGCCGCGCGCAGGGCGGCGCGGTCGTCGTGGTTGCCGGGCAGCAGGTAGTACGGCATCGGCAGCGGCGCCAGCAGGCTGCGCAGGTGCGCGTACTCGTCGGGCAGGCCGGCGTCGACCAGGTCGCCGGTGAGCACCATCGCGTCGGGGAGCTGCGGCTGGCGGAGGATCTCCTGCACCGCTCGCGCCAGCATCGCCGCGCAGTCGACCACGCGGTAGGACAGCTTGCCCGGCGCGCGGACGTGCAGGTCGCTGATCTGGCCGATGAGGAACGAGCCGGCCATGGCTACAGCGTCGGGTTGGCGTACTTGCCGCCGAGCGCGACGGTGCCGAAGGCCGCGCCGGCGATGTCGAAGTTGAACGAGAAGTGCTGCTTCATCGCCTGCAGGTCGCGCTGGAAGCGCTGCAGCGGGTCGCGGGTGTAGATGGCGTTCGCGCCGTAGCAGGCCCACAGCGTCTCGACCGCGTCGTAGCACTGGTGGACGGCGAAGGCGTTCTGCGTGCGCATGCGCAGCTTGGTCTCGACGTCCTGGATCGGATTGCGCTGGAAGACGAGCGCCGATTCGCGCATCAGGTAGCGCGCCGAGTCGATCAGCGCGCGCGCCTTCGCCACGCGGATCTGCACGGCTTGGAAGTCAGCCACCTTCGCGCCTGTGTAGGTGCCGGTTCTTTTCGAAAAAACATTCACTACATGCTGGTAGGCGCCTTCGGCTGCGCCGAGGGCCGCGCC
>DASUZH010000056.1:0-3139 GCA_036376975.1 Burkholderiales bacterium
GCTCCGCGACCAACAAGGCACTCATGCCGGACATCGCTAGCACGCGCTCGTAGCGCGCTCCTTGCAGGTGCGCAGCACCTCGTCCGGGTCGCGCTTCCACCAGTCGAGGTCGGAGAAGATCTCCACCTCGTGGAAGCCCGCGTAGCCGGCGCCTTCGACCCACGAGCGGATACGGGGCAGATCGATCACGCCGTCGCCCATCATGCCGCGGTCGTTGAAGAGATCGCGCGTCGCCGGCAGCCAGTCGCAGATGTGATAGCCCAGCACGCGCTTGCCGGCCCTGGCGACCTGCGACTGCAGCTTCGGGTCCCACCACACGTGGTAGACGTCGACCGCGACGCCGACGCCCGCGCCGAGCGCGTCGCACATGTCGAGCGCCTGCTCGAGCGTGTTCACCGCGGCGCGCGTCACCTGCATCGGGTGGAGCGGCTCGATGGCGAGGGGAACGCCGGCCTTGCGCGCCTCCGGCAGGATTTCAGCGATGCAGTCTTGAATTTTCTTTCTTGAAAAAGTCAGATCTTTGGAACCCTGCGGCATGCCGCCGACCACCAGGATCAGCGCCGGCGCATCGAGCTCATGCGCCTCTTCGATCGCGCGCAGGTTGTCGGACTTCCAGTCCTTCTCGGCGAAGAAGCCGCCGCGGCAAAGGCCGGTGACGGTCAGCCCGGCCGCGTCGATGCGTTTTTTCGTTTCTTTCAAACCCAGGGCGGCGATCTGGTCTCGCCAGGGCGAGATCCCCTCGATGCCGTGACGCACGCAACCGTCGACGATCTGCGCCAGGTTCCACTGCTTCCTGACGGTGGCGGTGTTGAGCGCCAGCTTCACCTGAGGAATTCGGGCGACACCAGCCGGGGCAGGAAGAGGACGAACTCCGGCCAGACGATCACGATCACCAGCACGCCGATCATCGGCATCAGCATGATGAAGGTGTCCTTGAGGGCGTCGATCATGCGCATGCCGGCGACCGAGCAGGCGATCATCAGGCACAGACCGTACGGCGGCGTCACCAGCCCGAAGGCGAGCGAGACGATGGCGATCATGGCGAAGTGAACCGGGTCGAGGCCCGCGCCCTGCGCCAGGGGCTGCAGGATGGTGCCGACGATGATGATCGCCGGAATCGCGTCGAGGAAGCAGCCGACCACCAGGAACACGAACGCGATGAAGAAGCCGGTGCCGATGGGACCGAGGCCCCACGCCGACACGCCGGCGAGGATCGCCTTCGGGATCTGGTAGTAGGCGAGCAGCCAACCGAACGCCGAGGCGGTGCCGACGCAGAACAGCGCGACAGCCGCCAGCCGCCCGGTATCCGACAGCGCCGCGTTCAGGCCCTTGAAGGTCATCTCGCGGTAGAAGAAGGTCGAAAGCAGGATCGCGTAGATCACCGCGATCGCCGCCGACTCGGTGGCGGTGAACCAGCCTTTTCCGCCGACGATGATCACCGGCATCATCAGCGCCGGCACCGAGACTGCCGCGGATGAGAGGAACTCCTTGAATGTAGCGCGCGGATACGTCGGGTAGCCGCGCGCCTTGGCGTAGACGTGCACCGTGGCCATCTGCACCAGGCCGATGGTCAGCCCGGGGACGATGCCGGCGAGGAACAGCGCGCCGATCGACACGGTGAGCACGCCGCCCCACACGATCATCAGGATGGAAGGCGGGATGATCACGGCCAGCACCGCCGACACCGCGGTGATGGCGACCGAAAAGCTGTCGTCGTAGCCCTCCTTGCGCTGCGCCTCGATGAACAGCTTCGACTGGCTGGCGGCGTCGGCGGTCGAGGAGCCGGAGATGCCGGCGAAGAAGATCGACAGCACCACGTTGACCTGCGCCAGGCCGCCCGGGAAGTGGCCGACGATGGTGCGCGAGAAGTGCATCAGGCGGTCGGTGATGCCGCCGACGTTCATCAGGTTCGCCGCCAGCAGGAAGAACGGCACCGCCAGGAGGATGAACGAGTTGTAGGCGTTGAAGGTCTCCTGCACCAGCTGCATCGAGTCCAGGCGCGGCTCGATCAGCAGGATCGGCAGGCAGGCGAGGCCGAGGGCGAACGCGACCGGCACGCGCAGCGCCATCAGCGTGAAGAACACGCCGAACAGGATCCAGGTCGCGGCCACCGGAGAGAGTACGGCGCCGGTCACACTGCCTCCGCGTGCGGCTGCTCGTCCCGCTTGCCCGTCGGCACGCCGGTGATCAGCGTGCGTACGTGGTCCCAGGCCTGCTCGCCGACGAACAGGAGCCAGGTCACCCCCGCAATAGGCCAGGCCATGTGGATCAGCCACAGCGGCAGCTCGGCGAGCTCGGAGATGCGGTTCCAGGCGAAGCGGGTGAACTCCCAGCCCGCCCATACGAAGACCAGCGCAAACACCAGCACGGCGAGGTCGGTAACCAGTCGCAGCGCCGCGTCGGCGCGCGGCGCGAGCCGCGGCCAGATGTCGACCTCGAAGTGGCGGCTCTCGCGCACGCCGAGCATGGCGCCGATCATCACCGTCCAGACCAGGAAGAAGCGCGCCATCTCCTCGGTCCAGATGTAGCTCGGGATCAGCTCGGTGTAGCGCGAGAAGATCTGCAGCGCCACCGGCACGATCAGCACGGCCACCGAGAACACGAGCAGCCAGGACAGCAGCTGGCCGTACCAGTAGGTGATTTTTCTGTACATGAAAAAGCGGCGGCGTCCGCGCGGACACCGCCGCCCGTTCTTGCGCCGTTACTTGATGGCGTTGATCTTCTTGTAGATGTCTTCCGCGCCGATCTCCTTGGCGTAGGCCGCCATCACCGGGTCGGCGAGCGCCTTCATCTTCGCGCGATCGGCGAACTTGACGCGCGTCAGCTTGCCGGCCTTCTCCAGCGCGACCAGCTTCTGCTCGTCCTCGCTCGACTCGACCTTGCGGCCGTAGGCGCCGGCTTCCTTGCCGGCCCTGACCACCGCGGCCTGCATGTTCTTGTCGAGCTTCTTGAAGGTCTTGGTCGAGAAGCACAGCGGCCGGATGGTGATGGCGTGCTGCGTCATGGACAGTTGCGGCGCCACCTCGTAGAACTTCATCGCCTCGACGCCCGCGGCCTCGTTCTCGCCGGCGGAGATGACGTTGTTCTGGATCGCGTTGTAGACCTCGTTGTAGGCGATCACGGTCGGCGCCATGCCGAT
>DASUZH010000057.1:0-2589 GCA_036376975.1 Burkholderiales bacterium
TCCTCGATCGTGCAGACGTTGACTTCCGGCGTCGCCAGGGTCTTCAGCGTGGAATAGAGGGTGGTCGTCTTGCCCGAGCCGGTCGGTCCGGTGACCAGCACGATGCCGTTCGGCCGGTTGGTCATCTCGTCCCAGCGCTTCTTGTCGTCTTCGGAGAAGCCGAGGTCCTTGAAGTCGCGCACCAGCACCTCGGGGTCGAAGATGCGCATCACCAGCTTCTCGCCGAAGGCGGTCGGCAGCGTCGACAGGCGCAGCTCGATCTCGGCGCCTTCGGCGGTGCGCGTCTTGATGCGGCCGTCCTGCGGCCGGCGCTTCTCCACCACGTCCATGCGCGCCAGCACCTTGATGCGGCTGGTCATCGCGGTCAGCACGGCGGGCGGGATCTGGTACACCTGGTGCAGCACGCCGTCGATGCGGAAGCGCACCAGGCCCTGCTCGCGGCGCGGCTCGACGTGGATGTCGCTCGCGCGCTGGTCGAAGGCGTAGCCCCACAGCCAGTCGACGATGCGCACGATGTGCGCGTCGTTGGCGTCGAACTGCTTGTTCTCCTTGCCCAGCTCGACCAGCTGCTCGAAGTTGGACAGCCCCGAGCCGGCGCCGGCGTGCAGCGACTTGGCGCCCTTCATCGACTTGGCGAGGTTGTAGAACTCGACCTGGTAGCGCTCGATGTCGGCCGGGTTGGCGATCACGCGCTTGATCGTGCGCTTGGTCATGCGCTCGATCTCGGCTTCCCACTCGCGCACGTTCGGGTCGGCGACCGCGATGATCGCCTCCTTCGGCGTCACGCCGACCGGCAGGATGCGGAAGCGCGTGGCGTAGGCCGAGGACATCACCTCGGTGACCGCGTTGAAATCGATCTTCAGCGGGTCGATGTGGAAATACGGCAGGCCGACGCGCTTGGCGAACCACTCCGACAGCGCATCGAGCGTCAGCGCCGCCTTGCCGTTGGTCCATTTCTGCTCGGCGACGATGGCGAGCGGGTGCAGCGCGCCCTTGTAGTAGCGCCGCTCCTTCTTCAGCACTGCCGCGGCCTCGGCGCCGACCAGCTTGTCCTCGACCATCCAGTCGAGGATCTCCGGCAGCGTGAGCCGCGCGCCCGGTGCGGAAGTCTTGGCCGCTTCTTGCATACGAATCAAGACTATACCGGGAAAGCTAGAATGCGTTATGGCAGCGTTGGCACGCGAGGTCAGGTTTCGTGAGGTTTGGGCCTGGTCGATGTACGACTTCGCCAACTCCGGCTACACCACGGTGGTCATCACCGCGGTGTTCAGTGCGTACTTTGTCGCAGGCGTGGCGGGGAACGCGCCCTGGGCCACCTTCGCCTGGACCGCCGCGCTCTCGGCGTCTTACCTGCTCATCCTGCTCACCGGCCCCCTGGTCGGCGCCTGGGCCGACCGCCACGCGGCCAAGAAGCGCGTCCTTCTCCTGTCCACTATCGGCTGCGTGCTGTTCACCGCACTGTTGTATTTCGCCTCCCCCGGCGCCGTTGCACTGGCCTTGGCGCTTGTCGTCTTGAGTAATTACTTTTTCGGAGTGGGAGAGAACGTGATCGCGGCGTTCCTGCCCGAGTTGGCCGACTCGAACGCGATGGGCCGCGTGTCGGGCTGGGGCTGGGCCTTCGGCTACCTCGGGGGGCTGACCGCGCTCGGCCTTTGCTTGGTTTATATAACTAGAGAACAACAGTTAAAGCATGCGGCGGCGCACTTCGTCCCGGTGTCGATGCTGATCACCGCCGCCTTCTTCGCTATCGCGGCGACACCAACGTTCATTTTTCTGCGGGAAAGAGCGACTCCGCAGCCGCAGACCGGCAATCCGCTCGCGCGCGTGCTCGATACGCTGCGCCACGCGCGGCAGTTCGCCGACCTGCGCCGCTTCCTGCTGTGCATCCTCTTCTACCAGGCGGGCGTCACCGCGGTGATCTCGCTCGCCGCGATCTACGCCGAGCAGGCGATGAAGTTCACCACGCAGCAGACCATCACGCTGATCCTGGTCGTCAACATCACCGCCGCCGCCGGCGCCTTCGGCTTCGGCTACCTGCAGGACGCCATCGGCCATGTGAAGGCCGTCGCGCTCACGCTGGTCGGATGGATCGTGATGGTCACGCTGGCCTACTTTTCCGAAAGCACTTTTTCCTTCTGGATTGCCGCGAACCTGGCCGGGCTGTGCATGGGATCGTCGCAGGCCGCCGGGCGCGCCATCGTCGGCTATCTCTCCCCGCCGGCGCGGCTCGCCGAGTTCTTCGGGCTGTGGGGCTTCGCGGTGAAGGCCGCCTCGATCTTCGGCCCGATCACCTACGGCGCGGTGACCTGGATCACCGCCGGCAACCACCGCCTCGGCATCCTGTTCGTCGGCGCCTATTTCGTCGCCGGCCTGCTGCTTCTCGCCGGCATCGACATCGAGCGCGGCCGCAGGGCGGCGCTGGGCGTCGGCGAAGCGTTCTAGCGGTAGCGGATGGCGACGCCGACGACGCGGCGCGCGTCGACGGTGTAGGCGCGGCCGCGGTAGCCGGCCATGACGTGCGAGCCGAGCACGCTGACACGGTCCATCACCACCACTACCGCGTCGGCGCCCATTGCGGCTGCTTCGCTG
>DASUZH010000058.1:0-2660 GCA_036376975.1 Burkholderiales bacterium
CCCAGCCGTCCGCTCAAGATGATCGTGCCCTTCCCGCCGGCCGGCGCGACCGACATCGTCGGCCGCATCGTGGCGCAGAAGCTCTCCGAGCGGCTCGGCCAGCCGGTGGTGGTGGAGAACCGCCCCGGCGCCGGCGGCAGCCTCGGCTCGGATCTGGCGGCGAAGAGCGCGCCCGACGGCTACACGATCCTGATGGCGACCTCGAGCACGCACTCGATCGGGCCGGTGCTGCAGAAGCTGCCCTACGACCCGATCAAGGACTTCGCGCCGATCACGCACGTCGCGAACGTTCCGAACGTGCTGGTGGTGAGCCCCAAGCTGCCGGTCAACAACCTTTCCGATCTCGTGAAGCTCGCGAGATCCCAGCCCGGAAAACTGAACTACGCCTCGGCCGGAGTTGGCTCCATCACGCAGCTCAACGTCGAGAAGCTGAAGCTGATCGCCAAGCTGGACATCGTGCATGTTCCTTACAAGGGAACGCAGCTCTCGATTCCCGACCTCGCCAGCGGCAACGTCGCGCTGCTGTTCGACAGCCTGGCGAGCGCGCTGCCCAACATCAAGTCGGGCAACGCGCGACCGATCGCGCTCAACGCGCCGAAGCGCTCGGCGCTGCTGCCCGAAGTGCCGACGCTCGCCGAGGCCGGCATGCCCGAATTCGACCTCTACACCTGGTTCGGCATGTTCGCGCCCGCCGGCACGCCCGCCGACGTGGTGGCGCGCTTGCAGCGCGAAGTCGCCGCCGGGCTCAAGGCACCCGACGTGCTGGAGCGTTACGCCGCGGTTGGCGCCGAGCCGGTCGGCAGCACGCCAGCGGAGTTCGTCGCGCGCATCAAGGGCGACGCCGCCAGCTGGGCCGAGGTGATCCGTGCAGGCAATATAAAGGCGCAATGATGCCTGCCGAAAATCAGGCGCAGTGAGATGCGCCTGCTGGACGCGCCGCTCGCCATCGTCGACCTGGAGACCACCGGCAGCGATCCGGCCAGCGACCGCGTCACCGAGATCGCGGTCCTCGCGATCGACAATTTCGGCGTCACCGGCGAGTGGTCGACGCTGGTCAATCCCGGCACCGGCATCCCGGGCCCAATCCAGGCGCTGACCGGCATCACCAGCGAGATGGTGGCCGCAGCGCCGCGCTTCGCGCAGCTCGCCGGCGAGCTCTACGAGCGCCTCGACGGGCGCGTCTTCGTCGCGCACAACGCGCGCTTCGACTACGGCTTCCTGCGCCGCGAGTTCGACCGCGCCGGCATCCGCTTCACGGCGAAGACGCTGTGCACGGTGCGCCTGTCGCGGCGCCTCTATCGCGGCGAGCCGCACCACAACCTCGACAGCGTAATCGCGCGCCACAACATCGACTGCCGCGCGCGGCACCGCGCGATGGGGGATGCCGACGCGCTGTGGCAGTTCTTGCGCATCGTCGAGCGCGAGCACGGCGGCGAGGTGGTCGATGTCGCCGCACGCCAGATCGCAAAGCAGCCGGCGCTGCCGCCCCAGCTCGACCGCGCCCTGGTCGATGCGGTGCCGGAGGCGCCCGGGGTGTATCTGTTCTACGACGAGGGCAGCACGCCGCTCTATATTGGAAAGAGCGCCTCCATGCGCACCCGGGTCATGTCGCATTTCACCGGCTCCGGTTCCGTCGAGCTGGCGAGACGGGTGCGCCGCATCGACTGGAAGCGCACCGCCGGCGAGCTCGGCGCGCTGCTGCTTGAAGCGCGCCTGGTGAAGGAGCTGGCGCCGGAGTTCAACCGGCAGCTGCGCGCCAATGACGGCCTGTGCGGCTTCGCCTTCGACGGCCGCAAGCTGCGCTTCGCCGGCACGCACGAGATCGACGGCGATACGCTGCCTTTCGTCTACGGCGTGTTCCGCTCGAAGCGGGCTGCGCTGCAGGCGTTGCGCTCCCTCGCTGACGAGCATCGCCTGTGCCTGCAGGCCCTCGGCTTCGAGTCGGGCCCGCGGCACGCCTGCTTCCGGCACCAGCTAGGCAAGTGCGCCGGCGTCTGCGCCGGGCGCGAGAGCGTGCACCTGCACCACGCGCGCCTCGCCGCCGCGCTCGCGGTGTGGAAGGCGGCCGACTGGCCGCACGAAGGGCCGCTCGGCATCGTCGAGAAGGGCCGCGCGAGCGAGGAGACCGAAGTGCACGTGGTCGATCGCTGGTGCTATCTCGGCGCGGCGCGCTCGGACGCGGAGGTGGCCGAGCTGCTCGAAGGCGGGCGCCGCGGGCGCTTCGACTTCGACCACTACCGCATCCTCGCGCGTCATCTCGGCAAGCCCGGCGTGCGCACCGTGCGCCTGGCCGCTCCGTGCACTGCGAGTTGATCGTCCCCGGGCTGCTGCTGCCGGGTCCGCGCGCGGCGCGCCACCCCGCGCTCGAGCTGCTGCTCGCGCGCGGCCGGCGCGACAACCCCGAATCCATGACCGTCGAGCAGTGGCTGCACGACGCCTTCGGCCAACCCGGCACCGCGCTCGCCGCCGGCGCGCTCAGCCTGGCCGCCGCCGGGCAGGACCCCGGCGACTCGTGGTGGGCGCGCGCCGACCCGGTGCACCTGCGCGTGATGCGCGACCGCGTGATCGTGGTGCCCGGCGAAGCGCTGGAGATTTCGCGCGCGGAGGCAGACGAGCTGGCGGCTGCGCTCAATCGGCACTTTGCCGATAGCGTCGGGTTC
>DASUZH010000059.1:0-7978 GCA_036376975.1 Burkholderiales bacterium
AGCACCGCCAGCGCCATGCCGGCGACGTCGGCCGGCGTGCCGAAGCGGCCGAGCGGGATCTTCGCCGCCATTTCCGGCGGCGCCTTGAAGCCGCCGCCCGGGATGGCGCCCGGCGCGATGGCGTTGACGCGGATGCCGTGCGGGCCGAGCGCGCGCGCCAGCTCCTTCACCAGCATGGTCTGGCCGGCCTTCGACGCGCTGTAGTGCGGCAGGTTGCGCGGGCTGTCGGCGTGCAGCGAGGTGGTGATGAGGATGCGGCCGCGGATCTTCTCCGCGATCATGTGCTTCGAGATCGCCTGCGACAGCACGAACGCGGCGTCGAGGTTGACCGACAGCATTTCGCGCCACTGCCCGAATTCAAGGTTCTTTATGGTCTGGGATTCCTGCCGGCGCGGGCTCGCGCAATGCACCAGGATCGAGACCCTGCCCAGCTTGCGGATGGCGTCCTCCGCCAGCTTCGCCGCGCCCTCGGGGCGCGACAGGTCGGCCTCGGCGACGTCGGCGCGGAACACCTTCGCGCCCTCCTTCTCGAGCGCGTCGGCGATGCCGCGGCCGATGCCGTTGCCGGCGCCGGTGACCAGCGCGCTGTCCCCCTCAAGGAGCAAGCCGGGCACCCTTCTCGAGATACGGCGGGGCGTAGATCACCATCACGCGCGCGCGCTCGCTGGTGACGGTGAACTTGTGCATCACGTCGGCCGGGAAGAAGCAGGCTTCGCCCGGGCGCATGTCGAACTCCTCTTCCCCCACGCGCACGTGCGCCTGGCCCTCCAGCAGGTAGCAGACCTGCTCGATGCCGGGGTGGGCGTGCGGCAGCGCGCCCTTGCCGCGCTCGATCTCGCCGATCAGCACCTCGACCTGCTTCGCGCCCACGGTTTCGGGCCCGATCAGCCTGAAGTTGCGGGTGCCCGTATGGTTGGCGGGTGAATACGGGGTAATGTCGGACTGGCGCACGAGGTAGCGCATCCGGCGAAGCATACAAGAGGAGGAGACTATGGCGAACCCTATCGTTGCGAACGACGTCCATGCCGACACGGCCGATCGAATCGCGGACGACCTGATCGAGCTGCTGCGTCGAGGCGCACGGGCCGAGGACATGGCCGCAGCGGTCCGCGACCGGCTCGAGCTGCAGCAGCAGCGCGAGCGCGGCATGCTGGCAGTCATCGAGTCGGCGCAGGACCTCTCGAGCCGCCTCGACCTCACCAGCCTGCTTAGCGCGGTCGTCTCGCGGGCGCGCAACCTGCTGGGAGCGGATCTCGCCTGGCTGTCGACCTACGATGCAGAGCGCGGCGAGTTCCGGGCGCTTGTCGCCGACGGCGCGCTGTCGCCGAAGACGTCTGGCATGGTCGCCAGCCGCGATCGCGGCGTGGTTAGCGTCGTGATGTCGACCCGGCTGCCGTTCACGACGGCAGACTATCTGCACGACAACCGCTTCCCCCACGACGCCGGCCTCGACGACACGTTCCGCGAGGAAGGCATCGGCGCGCTGGTCGGCGTGCCGCTGATCTGGGAATGCGAGGTGATCGGGCTGCTGTTCGTCGCCGACCGCTATCACCGCGTGTACATGGCGCAGACCATCTCGATCCTGGGCACGCTCGGCACGCTGGCCGCGGTCGCGTTGAAGAACGCGCGCGAATTCGAGCGCGCCAATGCCGCCGTGGCGAAGGCTGCGCGCGACCGCGCGGAACTGGAGCGGCACGTGCGCAACATCGAGCGCGCCGCCGAGGCGCACGAGCAGATGACGTCGCTGCTGGCAAGGGGCGCCTCGCTTTCGACGCTGTGCCAGGCGATCGCGCAGCTGCTCGGCGGCAGCATGCTGGTGCTCGACGAAGCGGGCGAGGTCGTCAGCCGCGCCGGCGCGAGCGCTTGCGCGTCGCACGAAGAGCACCGGGCAGAGCTGTCGCGCGCCCTGCATCTCAGCCGGCAATCGGGACGCTCGGTGATCGCCTACCAGGCCGGCGGCGAGTCGTGCCGGGTGATGGCGGTGATCGGGGGCGACGGCGCGCTGGGATCGATCCTCCTCTTCCGCCGCGAGGAGCTCGACGAAATGTCGGTTCGCACGTTCGAGCGCAGCTCAAGCGTCATCGGCATCGTGCTGCTGTCCCAGGAGCGCATGGAGGCCACGAAGAGCGCCGGTGCTTCGACGCTGCTGCGGCTGCTGCTGTCGCCCAGACAGGATGCGCCAGCGCTGCTCGCGAACCGGGCCGAGCGGCACGGCCTCGATGTCTCGCAGCCGCTCTCGCTCATGCTCCTCAAAATGGACGTGCCGGGCGCCGGCCATGCGGCGCGCCGGTTGCGAGGCGCGGACCTCGCGCCGGGCGCCCTGGTCGACGAAATCGACGGCCTCCTGGTCGTGCTGTGCGAGGCAGCGCATGCCGCCGACGTCCGCAAGGGCGTGCTGCTCTGGGCCCGGCGCCAGCCGGGGGGCGTTCATCGCGGCGTGCTGTCGCGGCCGGTGTCGGGACCGGCGGCAGTTCCGGCGTTGTACGCGACGCTAAGGCGCGCCCTTCCGGTGCTCGACCGCATCGGCGTGCAGAACCGGGTCATCGGCCAGAACGAGCTGGCCCTGTACTCGACGCTGTTCGAGACGCACGATCAGGCGAGCCTGTCGGAATTCCTCGAGGCGACGGTCGGACCGCTGATCCGGCACGACCGCAAGCGCGGCTCGGAGCTCGCGCTCACGCTGTTCCGCTACTTCGACTGCAACCAGAACGCCAAGACGACGGCCCGCCGCCTGGGAATCCACGTCAACACCGTCAGGCAGCGGTTGACGACCATCGAGAGCTTGCTCGGCGGCTGGAGCGACGCCGCGCGCGCCCTCGAGATCCACGTTGCGCTGCGCTTGTGGAGCCTCAGTGGTCCATTCGACGATGGCCGTCGGTGACGCAGGCGAAGGACGCGGCGGCATTCGCGTCGCCCGCGCCGCGGTATCGCGGCCACTTCGGGTAGTCGCAGAGCGGCCGGGTGCGCCCGGGCACGCCCACGGTATCGGTCACCACCTGGTCGCGCGGGCTCACGTCCTCCTCGGCCCAGCGCTCGAGGGTAGTGAGCGAATCCCAGCTCGCGTTGAACACGGTGCTGACCGCGTGGCCGTACCCGGGCACCTCGTAGTAGCGGACGAAATCGCGCACCTTCCGCTCTCCCAGCCGCGCCTGCAGCCGCTCGTAGTACTCCGCGGTCGCGCGGCTGCTGACCAGCACGTCGGACAGGCCGTGCGCCATCAGCAGCTTGCCGCCGCGCCGCGCGAACCCGGAGAGGTCGGTGCTCTGGTCGAGCTGGTCGCTCAGGTCGCCGATGCGCCGCGCCCAGCGCCCGGGGTGCTCGGGGTCGAGCGCGAGCGAGTCGAATGACGGGTCGCGCGTCACCACGTACTTCAGCCACTGGTCGGTCAGCACGCTGATGTACGGCGCCGTCCGCGGCTGCGGCATCGTCGGCTGGCTGGTGCCGAAGGCGAGGAATGTGACGATCGGCTCGAGCGGCGACGGATGGGTCGTGATGCCGAGGTCCGCGCCCCACACGTTGTAGCCCGGGTAGTGCGTCTCCCCGCTATCGAGGTGGAAGAAGAACTTCGTGCGCGTGTTGATGGTCTTCAGCGCCTTGATCTGCGCGTCGGACAGGCAGGTGTCGCCGGTATCGGCGCCGCCCGGGCAGCGCACCGGCACGCCGTTCAGCGTGGCGACCGACGGATCGAACATGGCGTTGCAGCGCGACTGGTCGCCGATCAGGCCGTCGACCACGCCGTCCAGGCCGTCGCAGGCCTCCAGCGCCGCCTGCAGGATGACGATGCGCTTGCCGGGCGTGGCCGGGTAGGCGCCCGGCTGCGCGAGCGCCCTGTTCATGCGGTGCCCGCCGAGCAGCGCCGAGACCTGGTTCCACGCCGGATACCAGGCGATGGCGCCGTCCCAGTCCGCCGGCCAGCGTTGGATGACCTCGATCGCTTCGCGCCCGCCGGTCGAGCCGCCGGCGAAGTACGCCTTCTCGGGCTTGCCCGCCGCATACCGGGCCTCGATCAGGAAAGTCGCGGCGTCGCGGGTCTTCTTGAGCGCGTCGCCGCCGAAATTGCGCACCGCTTCGTCATTCAGGCCGAACGAGCCGTCCTGCGAGCCGAGGGCGCCGGCCTGGTGACCGGAGTCGCTCGCGAAAGTCGCGTAGCCGCGCCCTAGCGGGGTCAGCTGGTTGGCGGGCCCCGCCGGCACGTTCCCCGCGACGTTCGGAATCGATCCATTGAATCCGCCGCCGCCAAACATCACGGCTTTCGAATTCCACGCCGTCGGCAGCGCCACCCTGAACATGATGTTCGGCGCCGCGGGATCAACCGGGCCGATCCTTCCGTCGACGCGGCAATACTCGGGAAGCGCGCCCGCGCCGCTTCCGCTGGCAGCGACGACGGTCGCGCTGGTGACGGTACCTCCGGTCGTCGGCAGCCTGATCTCGGAAGCCGGGATCGCCATGCCCACCAACTCCGCGCACGTGAGCGGCGTCGGCCTCGGGCAATGGTGTCCTTTCCTTTCGCCCGGGCCATCGCAGCGCCGCCCGTCCGCCTGGTCCGCAAAAGCCGGCGCCCCCAAAAGCGCGCTCGACAGCAATGCCCCGCTCAGTCCGGCAAGAACCTTCCTCATTTTTGCGCTCCTCCTCTGTCGATCGATCTTAGACAGGGGTCGCCGCGATCCGAAAGGTCGCCCGCGCACATCAAACCGGCCCCGTGTATGTCGCGTGACGACATTGGGGAGGCAGGCTGATACAACTTGATACGAACCGTTACGCCTGCCGTGGTCCGCCCTTTTGACAATGGCGGCACCTCAACCACAAGGAGAAACACATGAAGTCCCGTTACCTCGCCGGCCTGCTGGCCGCCACCAGCCTCGCACTGGCGCTTCCCGCCCACGCGCACCCGCGCGGCCCGGGGCACGAATCGGGGGGCGCCGGCATGTTCCGCCACCTGCAGCTCACCGCGGAGCAGCGCGACCAGGTGTCGAAGATCTTCAAGGAGCAGGAAGGCGCGTTCAAGCAGCGCGTCGAGGCCGACCGCGCCGCGCATGATGCGCTGCGCAAGGCGGCGATCGACCCGAACGCGGACCTGCGTCCGCTCGCCGACGCCGCGGGCAAGGCGCACGCCGAGGTCGCCGCGCTGCGCGCGGAAACGGTGCGCAAGGTGATCCCGCTGCTCACCCCCGAGCAGCGCGCCAAGCTGGAAGAGGCCCCCTCCCGCGGCCGGCACCACGGCCGGCGCTAAGGCTGGACCCCCGCTTTCGCGGGGGAGACGCGAGCAATCGCGGGGGAGACGCAAGCAATCGTCATCCCCGCGCAAGCGGGGATCCCCCTAGACTGGCCGGTCTGCTAGACTGGCCAGTCTAGTTGTCTTGTTGTCCGGGGGGACCGCAGGAATGACCGTATTGCACCGCGAGCGCGTGCTGCGCGCCGCGACCACTTCTTTCCTGGCGCACGGCTACCGCTCGAGCGTCGACGAGATCGCGCGCCGGGCGCGCGTCGCCAAGCAGACCGTCTACCAGCACTTCACCAGCAAGGACGAGCTGTTCAAGGAAGTGGCGCGCGAGCTGGCGGCGCGCGTGTTCAGCGAGCTGGAGTCCTCCAGCGCCGACCTGCGCGAGGGGCTGCTGCGCTTCGGCCTCGCCTACCGCCAGCGCACGCTCGGCGCGGAGGGCATCGGCGCGTTCCGCACCCTGGTGCCCGAGGTGCCGCGCTTCAAGGCGCTCGCCCGCACCATGTACGCGAGCAGCGCGGGCGAGATGGTGCGCCGCCTCGCCGAGCGCCTCGCCGCGGCGATGGACGCCGGCGAGCTGCGCCGCGACGACGCGCGCTTCGCCGCCGAGATGCTGCTCAGCATGCTGGCCGGCCTCGACCGCATCAAGCGCCTGTTCGCCGTCGACGACGCCGAGGGCGAAGCCAAGCGCACCGCACGCATCGTCGACACTTTCCTCAGGGCATACGCAACATGAAAAACCTCCTGGCCATCCTCGCCGCGCTGGTGCTCGCCGCCTGCAGCGACAGCGGCGCCAACCAGAAAGCCGCCAAGGCCGACGCCAAGGGCGCCGCGGTCGTCGTCACCGCGATCGACGTCGCGCCGCGCGAGGTGCCGGTGTCCTACGAGGCGGTGGGCCGCGCCGAGGGCTCGCGCGAGGTGCAGGTGCGCGCCCGCGTCAACGGCATCCTCGAGCGCCAGCTCTACGCCGAGGGCGCGCCGATCAAGGCCGGCGCGCCGCTGTTCCGCATCGAGCGCGCGCCGTTCGAGATCGAGCTGCAGCAGGCGCGCGGCCTGCTCGCGCAGGAGCAGTCGCGCCACGCCCTCGCGCAGCAGGAGCTCGAGCGGCTGAAGGGCCTCGCCGACCGGCGCGCCATCAGCCAGCGCGAGGCCGACCAGGCCGCGGCCAACGCGACGCAGAGCGCGGCGCTGGTGCAGATCGCGCAGGCGCGCGTGCGCCAGGCCGAGCTCAACCTGTCCTACACCGCGGTCGACGCGCCGATCGACGGCATCACCGGCCGCGCCATGCAGTCGATCGGCAGCCTGGTCTCGCCCACCAACGACAGCGCCGTGCTCACCACCCTGACCCGCGCCGATCCGCTGTGGATCCGCTTCTCCCTCTCCGAGGCCGAGTTCGCGCGCCTCAGGTCGGGCACGGTCAAGATCAACGAGGTCAGGCTCGAGCTCGCCGACGGCACGCCGTTCGAGCTCGCCGGCAAGATCAACTTCTCCGGCTCGACCGTCGACCCGGCCACCGGCACGGTGCAGATGCGCGCCGAGGTGGCCAACCCGAAGCTGCAGCTGCTGCCCGGGCAGTACGTGAAGGTGAAAGTGGTGTCGGGCACCATGCAGGCGATCGTCGTGCCGCAGACCGCGGTGGCGCAGAACCAGGCCGGCCGCTTCGTCTGGGTGGTGAGCGGCGAAGGCACCGCGGTGCAGCGCCAGATCCGCGCCGGCGCGTGGCTGGGCGCCGACTGGGTGGTGCTCGACGGCCTCAAGGCCGGCGACACGGTGATCCTCGACAACCTGCCGCGCCTGCGGCCGGGCGCGCCGGTGCAGGTCAAGAAAGCCGGCTAGCCGGATGTCGAAGTTCTTCATCCACCGGCCGGTATTCGCCGGCGTGATCGCGATCATCATCGTGCTGGCCGGCTTCGTCTCGGCCAACCTGCTGGCGGTGGCGCAGTACCCCGAGATCGCGCCGCCGACGGTGCTGATCAACACCTCCTACCCGGGCGCGAGCGCCGAGACGCTGTCGCGCACGGTGGCGGCGCCGATCGAGGAGCAGCTCTCCGGCGTGGAGAAGCTGTCCTTCTTCAGCTCCACCTCGTCGTCGAACGGCACGCTGCAGATCACGGCCACGTTCGAGCCGGGCACCAACGTCGACCAGTCGGTGTTCAACGTCAACAACCGCGTGCAGATCGCGCTGCCGCGCCTGCCCGACGAGGTGCGCCGCAACGGCGTCATCGTGCAGAAGCGCTCGTTCGACATCCTGCTCGTGGTCTCTCTTGTGTCGCCGGGCAACCGGCGCGACACGCTGTTCCTCTCCAACTACGGCTCGATCAACCTGGTCGACGAGCTGAAGCGCCTGCCGGGCATCGCCGACGTCACCATCTTCGGTGCGCGCGACTACTCGATGCGCGTCTGGCTCAACCCCGAGAAGATGGCCCGCCTCGGCGTGACGACCGGCGACGTCGCCGCCGCCCTGCGGGCGCAGAACGCGCAGTACGCCGCCGGCCGCATCGGCACCGAGCCGGCGCCGGCCGGCCAGTCCATCGTCTACACGGTGACCGCCACCGGGCGGCTGGTCGAGCCGGAGGAATTCGGCGACATCCTGGTGCGCGCCACCGGCACCAATTACCTCAAGCTGAAGGACATCGCGCGGCTCGAGCTCGGCGCGCTGAACTACGACACCTCCAACACGCTCGACGGCCAGCCGACCATCGGCATGGCCACTTACCTCCAGCCGGGCGCCAACGCGCTCGAGGTCGCGGAGCTGGTGCG
>DASUZH010000060.1:0-2882 GCA_036376975.1 Burkholderiales bacterium
CGTGGGCAAGATCCGCCGGAAGCATGCCGTCGAAGTCCAGGATCTGTTGTTTCTGAGAAAGAACACGAAAAAGCTGGCCAAGATCACGGTGCCCGGCCCGTTCACCATGTTCCAGCAGGCGCAGAACGACTTCTACAAGTCGGAAGAGGAAGCCGCCCTCGACTACGCCGCCGCGGTGAACGCGGAGATCAAGGATCTGTTCGCCGCCGGCGCCGACATCGTGCAGATCGACGAGCCCTACATGCAGGCGCGGCCCGAGAAGGCGCGCCAGTACGGATTGAAGGCGCTGAACCGGGCCCTCGAAGGCGTGCAGGGGGAGACCGCGGTCCACATCTGCTTCGGCTACGCCGCGATCATCCACGCGCGGCCCGAGGGCTATTCGTTCCTGCCCGAGTTCTCGGGCTGCTCCTGCAAGCAGGTCTCGATCGAGACGGCGCAGTCGAAGCTGGATTGCACGGTATTGGAGAAGCTATCCGCCAAGAAGATCATGGTGGGTGTGATCGATTTATCGGACATGGCGATCGAGACGCCGCAGACTGTCGTCGAAAGGGCGCGCCGTGCGTTGAAGCACATGCGGCCCGAGAACATGATCCTGGCCCCCGACTGCGGCATGAAGTACCTGCCGCGCGAGGTGGCCGACGGCAAGATGAAAGCGCTGGTAGAAGGCGCGAAGCTGTTGCGGGCCGAGCACCGTTGACGGGGAATCCTGTAGGGGATTCTTGAAACAAGGAGCAAGCATGAAGTACCTCGCACTCGTTCTTTCGGTGATCCTTGCGGGCTGCGCAGCCGGAGGCCCCGGCTTCGGCAAGGACAACCGGCCGTTCACCAACACCGAGGCCGGCGTCCTCATCGGCGCGGCAAGCGGCGCCGTGATCGGCGCGGTGGCCTACGACAAGAACCGCAGCCGCGGCGCGGTAATCGGCGCCATCGGCGGCGGCATCGCCGGCGGCGCGGTGGGCGCCTACATGGACAAGCAGAAGCAGGACCTGGAGAAGGCGCTGGCGCAGGAGATCCAGGCCGGCCAGGCGCGCATAGACAAAATGCCCAATGACGTTCTGCGCATCACCATGACCAACCAGACCGCGTTCGACACCGACAAGACGGTCGTCAAGCCCGGCTTCTACAGCACCATGGACAAGCTGGCCGACGTGGTGGTGCGCTACCAGAAGACGACGCTCACGGTCGTCGGCCACACCGACAACGTCGGCGCAAACGACTACAACCAGAAGCTGTCGGAGCGGCGCGCGCACTCGGTCGCCGAGTATCTCGAGTCCAAGCGCGTGAACAGCATGCGCCTCGCGCTGGCGGGCAAGGGCGAGACGCAGCCGATCGCGAGCAACACGAACGAGTCCGGCCGGCAGCAGAACCGGCGCGTCGAGATCTATGTGGAGCCTGTCGTACAGGGGTAATTAATGGCAGACAAGACGGGAAAAGGCGCGCCGCAAGGTTTGGCGAGGGGGCTCACCAACTATGGCGACGCGGGGTTTTCGCTCTACCTGCGCCGCTCCTTCGCCAAGAGCATGGGCTACTCGGGCGAGATGCTCGCGAAGCCGGTGGTCGGCATCGCCGATTCCCGCAGCGGCTTCAACAACTGCCATCGCCACTTCCCCGAGCTGATCGAGGCGGTGAAGCGCGGGGTGCTCGCCGCCGGCGGCCTGCCGGTCGAGTTCCCCACCGTCTCGCTCGGCGAGGTGTTCCTCAGCCCGACCTCGATGATGTTCCGCAACCTGATGTCGATCGACGTCGAGGAGATGGTGCGGGCGCAGCCGATGGACGCGGTCGTTCTGGTCGGCGGCTGCGACAAGACGGTGCCGGCGCAGCTGATGGGCGCGGCCTCGGCCGACGTGCCGGCGGTGCAGCTCCTCGCCGGGCCGATGATGCCGACCTCCTTCCACGGCGAGCGCCTGGGGGCCTGCACGGACTGCAGGCGTTTCTGGGCGATGCACCGGGCTGGAAAAGTGGACCAGAACGGAATCGAGGAAGTCGAGGGAAACCTCGCCACCACCGCCGGCACCTGCGCGGTGATGGGCACCGCCTCGACCATGGCGTCGATCGCCGAGGCGCTCGGGATGGCGCTGCCCGGCACCGCGGCAATCCCGGCAGTGCACGCCGACCGCCTGCGCGCCGCGGAGGCGAGCGGGCGCCGCGCGGTCGAAATGGTGAAGAGCCCGATCCGGCCGTCGCAGATCATCACCGAGAAGTCGGTGGAGAACGCGCTGCGCGTGCTGCTCGCCATCGGCGGCTCGACCAACGCCATCGTGCATCTCACCGCAATAGCCGGGCGCGCCGGTGTTGTTGTTGACTTGAGAAAACTAAATTCACTATCCGATTCCACGCCGGTCCTGGTCGACTTGAAGCCAACCGGCCAGTTCTACATGTCGGACCTGTACGCGGCCGGCGGCATCGGCGCCGTGCTGCGCGAGCTGAAGCCGCTGCTCAACCTCGACTGCATGACGGTGACCGGCGAGACGCTCGGCGAGCGCCTGAAGCAGGAGGAGGGCGCCTGGGTGGATCGCGCGGTGGTGAAGCCGCTGAAGGAGCCGCTCGCCGCGCAGGGCGGCCTGGTGGCGCTGTTCGGCTCGCTCGCGCCGAACGGCGCGATCCTCAAGCGCTCCGCCGCCGACCCCACGCTGTTCGAGAAGGAAGGCCGCGCGGTGGTGTTCACTTCGCTCGACGACATGGCGGCGCGCGTCGACTCGCCCGAGCTCGACATCAAGCCCGAGGATTTCATGGTGCTGCAGAACGCCGGCCCGAAGTCCGGCTACGCCATGCCCGAGGCGGGCTACCTGCCGATCCCGCAGAAGCTGGCGCGCGCCGGCCTGAAGGACATGGTGCGCATCTCGGACGCGCGCATGAGCGGCACCGCTTACGGCACCATCGTT
>DASUZH010000061.1:0-11539 GCA_036376975.1 Burkholderiales bacterium
CTGTCGTTCAAGTACCGGTTGTTCGACCAGTCCACCGGCTTCGGCCAGGACCAGCCGTGGCTCTCCAGCCTGTATTTCGCCTACACGCAGACCTCGCTCTGGGACCTCGCCTCCGACTCCAAGGCGTTCTACGACACCAGCTACCGGCCGTCGCTGTTCTGGCGCTGGGAGCGCACCGACGAGAAGACCTGGGTCGACGGCCTGCGGGCCGGCTTCGAGCACGAGTCGAACGGCAAGGACGGCGACCGCTCGCGCTCGGTGAACACCGCTTTCGTGCGCCCGGAATGGCGCTGGAAGCTGCGCGAGGGCGGCGTGTTCGAGTTCACGCCGAAGATCTACGGCTACCTCGACAAGGAGGAGAACCCGGACATCGAGGAGTATCGCGGCTACGTCGACTGGCGCTTCCGCTACGACGCCGCCGGCGAGTGGATCACCACCGCGCTGGCGCGCCTCGGCACTTCGGGCAAGGGCAGCTTCCAGCTCGACGTCTCGATGCGCATCCGCGACCTCAAGTTCGGCCCGGTCGGCGGCTACCTGCACTTCCAGTATTTCACCGGCTACGGCGAGGACATCCTCGACTACAACGTGCGCCGGCCGTCGCAATTCCGCGTCGGGTTTGCGATCGTTCCCTAGGTGTCTTCCGTGCGCGGCGGCTTCCAGGTGTACGGCACCGGTCCCGGCACGCGCAGAACGCGCAGCATCTTGAGCGCGCCTTCCTTGCGGCCCTCGCCGCTGCGGTAGTAGCCGGGCACCAGCACCGTCTCGTAGAAGCCCATCGCGCGATAGAAGCGCCGCGCGGCGTCGTTGCTCGCGCGCAGCTCGAGGTGGATGCTCGCCATGCCGGCGACGCGCGCCGACTCGAGCAGCCACTCGAACAGGCGCTGGCCGATGCCGAGCCGCCGGTGCGTGGGACGCACCGCGAGCAGCACCAGGTGGGCGCGCTCCTCGCCGAGCTCCAGGATGGCGAAGCCGGTGACTGCGCCGCGCGCCGCGGCGCTCTTGCCGCCCTCGCAGGCCACCACCGCAAGCGTGTCGCGGTCGCGGATCGCGCGCAGCACCCGCGGCGCATCGTACTTCCAGCCCAGGCCGGCCTCGATGAAATCGCGCGACATCAGCGCGATCGCCTGCGCGTCGCGCGGCTCGGCGAGGCGGATGGTGATGGCGCGCGGAGTCATGCCTGGAATTGTGCCATGACAGCCCGCCGCAAGGATGCCCTCCGGGGCGTCGCAGGATGCCCTGATAAGACTAAGGTATTCTGCGCATTCGGGAAGTGGTAACAAAAGGGAGACCCGAATGGACGATCTCGACCGGCCAACCGTGCAGCGCTCGGCGGCCGACCTCGCGGACGAGGTGAAGACCCGCTCCGCCGACGGCGCCGCGAGCAAGCTGCAGCATTTCGGCGGCGCGGAAATCGCCGCCGCGCTGATGCGCCTGAGCCCGGCCTTCGCGCAGGACGTGCTCGCCGCGCTGCCCGACGAGGCGCGCGAGCGCGCGTTCGCCGCCGTGCCCGCCGAGGCGGCGCGCCAGTGGCAGCGCAACTCGCTCTACGAGCTGAACACCGTCGGCCGCATGATGGAGCCGGTGCTCGCTGCGTTCGCGCCGGATTTCAAGGTAGGCGAGACCATCGAAGCGCTGCGCGAAATGGTGAAGAGCGCATTCATCACCTACGTCTACGTGCTCGATCCCGAGGAGCACCTGCTCGGCATCGTCACCATGCGCGACCTGCTGTTCAGCGAGCGCGACCGGACGCTCGGCGAGGTGATGATCAAGGACGTGTTCGCGCTGCACGCCTCGGCGCGCCTCGAGGAGGCGATGAAGCTGGTGCTCGACCGGCACTACCCGGTCTACCCGGTGGTCGACGCCGGGCGGCGCCTGCTCGGCCTGGTGCGCGGCCAGGCGATGTTCGAGGCGCAGGCGATCGAGATCTCCCTGCAGGCCGGCACGATGATGGGCGTCGAGAAGGAAGAGCGCATCGGCACGCCGTGGTTCCACAGCCTCAAGCTGCGCCACCCCTGGCTGCAGCTCAACCTGCTGACCGCGTTCCTCGCCGCGGCGGTGGTCGGCATGTTCCAGGACACCATCGACCGGCTGGTGATCCTGGCGCTGTTCCTGCCGGTGCTCGCCGGCCAGTCGGGCAACACCGGCTGCCAGGCGCTCGCGGTGACGCTGCGCGGCATGACGCTGGGCGAGCTGAAGCCCGGCTCGGAGCGCAAGCTGGTGACCAAGGAGGCGCTGCTCGGCCTGCTGAACGGCGCCGGCGTGGGCATCGCGGCGGGCGTCGGCATGTACATCACCGCCACCGGGCAGCATTCGGAGTTTCCCTGGATGCTGTCCTTCGTCGTGTTCCTCGCCATGATCGGCGCTTGCGTCGCGAGCGGCATCTCGGGCGCCATGGTGCCGCTCACGCTGAAGCGCTTCGGCTTCGACCCGGCGACCGCCTCGAGCATCTTCCTCACCACCGCGACCGACGTGGTGAGCATGGGGATGCTGCTCGGGCTCGCTACGATCCTGGTGCGTTGAAAATAAATGGGGACAGACCCCATTTATATCTAATCGTGTCGAATTGTCGTCCCCGCGAAAGCGGGGACCTATGGATTCCCGCCTGCGCGGGAATGACCAGATTGCGGACTAGATGAGAAAAATGGGGTCTGTCCCCATTTATTCTTCGTAGATCATCTTGCGCGTCATGCCGCCGTCGATGACGAAGTTCTGCGCGGTGACGAAGCCGGCGGCGTCCGACAGCAGATAGGCGACCAGTTCCGCGACGTCCTCGTCGCGCCCAACGCGGCCGACGGGATGCTGCGCGTGGTCCTTCTTCCGCCTTACCGGCTGGTGCGAGATCCAGCCCGGGCTGATGCAGTTCACGCGCACGCGCGGCCCGAGGCTCATGGCGAGCGCATGGGTCAGCGCCACCAGGCCGCCCTTGCTCGCGGCGTAGGCTTCCGTGTGCGGCTCCGATTGCAGCGCGCGCGTCGACGCGATGTTGACGATGGCGCCGCGCGCCGCGCGCAGGTGCGGCGCGCAATGCTTCGCCATCAGGAACGCGCCGGTGAGGTTCACCGCGATGCGGCGGTTCCAGCGCGCGAGGGGCAGCTTCTCGATCGGGCCGTCGCGCGGGCCGGTGAGGCCGGCGTTGTTGACCAGCGCGTCCAGCCGGCCGAAGCGCTTCACCACCGCGCGCACGCAGGCGCGCACCGCCGCCTCGTTGGAGACGTCGGCGCGCTGGAAAAGGAACGGCGGCTTGCGGCCCGGCGGGGCGGCGACGTCCGCCACCGCCACCCGGTAGCCGCGCGCGGCGAGCAGCGCGGCCGCCGCCCTGCCGATCCCCTGCGCTCCGCCGGTGACGAGCGCGACCTTCTGTGCCTTTTGCGCCATAGCCGAAAAGAGTATTCTCCGAACAGACGGAGGTCCACCATGCAAGTGAAGGAGATCCTGCGCGTCAAGGGCAGCCGCCTGCTCAGCATCGAGCCGGCCGGCAAGGCGGCCGAAGCTGTAATGACGATGGCGAAGGAGAACCTCGGCTCCCTGGTGGTGATGGAGCAGGGCCGCATGGTCGGCATGCTCACCTTCCACGAGCTGCTGCGCGCCCTCGCCGGGCGCAACGGCTCGCTGGGCGACCTCAGGGTGGCGGACATCATGGTGCGCGACCCGGTCACCGCGGAGCCCGACATGGAGGTCAACGACCTGCGCCGCACGATGCTGGAAAGCGGCGCGCGCTACCTGCCGGTGATGCAGAACGAGAAGCTGCTCGGCGTGATCTCGTTCCGCGACGTGGCGAAGGCGGTCCTGGAGGAGCAGGACTTCGAGAACAAGATGTTGAAGGGCTACATCAAGAACTGGCCTGCGTAGAAAACTCCTCCTAGCAAGTCTCGGCGTAGCCGCGGCCGGGGGCATCGCCGCCTGGCGCCTGTGGCCCGAGCAGGGGCTGTGGAATCCCTGCCTCGCGCGGCTGCCGCGGCGGCTCGCCGAGCACGAGCTGGTGCGCGGCGCCTGGCAGGGCCTCGATCCCGCGAAGGTGTGGGACAGCCACGCGCACCTCGTCGGCACCGGCGACTCGGGCAGCGGCATCGTGGTCAATCCCCGCATGGAGAGCCTGCTGCACCCGGGGCAGTACGCGCGGCGCCTGTTCTTCCTGAATGCGGGCTGCGCGCACGAGGCCGACGGCGTCGACCGCGCCTACGTCGAACGCGTGCACAACCTGCTCGACGGCCTGCCGCCGGGCGTGAAGCTGCTGCTCTACGCGTTCGACCGCGCGTACGGCGAAGACGGCGCGCCGGACCACGAGAACAGCGGCTTCTACGTGCCCGACGCTTATGCGCGCGACGTCGCAAAGGCGCACCCCAGCCGGCTGGAGTGGGTCGCGTCGATCCACCCCTACCGCAAGGATGCGCTCGACGCGCTCGCCTGGGCGAAGAAGGAGGGCGCGCGCGCGGTGAAGTGGCTGCCGCCGGCGATGGGCATCGATCCCGCGTCGCCGCGCTGCGACGCGTTCTATTCGTTCCTGCAGAAGAACGACCTGCCGCTGGTCGCGCACGCCGGGCTCGAGCGCGCGGTGCTCGGCCGCGAGATGCACGACTACGGCAACCCGCTGCGCCTGCGGCGCGCGCTGGACGCCGGCGTGCGGGTGGTGGTCGCGCATTGCGCCTCGATGGGCCAGGACCGCGATCTCGACCAGGGGCAGAACGGTCCCTACGTCGACAGCTTCCAGCTGTTCGCGCGCATCTTCGAGAAGTACGACAAGCTGTGCTACGGCGACCTGTCGGCGATGACGCAGGTCAACCGCGCCGGCCCGATCCTGGCGCAGGTCATCGAGCGCACCGACTGGCATGCGCGCCTGCTCAACGGCTCGGACTATCCGCTGCCGGGCGTGATGCCGATCTTCTCGGTGGAGTACCTGATCAATATCGGACTGCTCGATAAGGAAAGCGGTCCGCTGCTCACCGAGATCCGCCAGCACAACCCGCTGCTGTTCGACTTTGCGCTCAAGCGGCGCCTGCGCTCGGGCGGCAAGGCGCTCTCCGCGAGCGTGTTCGAGACGCGCGCTTTTTTCGATTCGTCCGATCGCAAAAGAATGTAAGCAGGGTTGACTCTCCCGCGTGCCGGCCCGGATCATCGACCGGAAATAAGTCACACCGGTTCGCAGCATCTTTTCGGGGGAGAGAGTCTTTGTCGATGGGCGGCGTTGCTCGCCTTGTCGCAGCCGTCGCCTGTGCGGCGGCGAGCTGCGCCGCGCTGGCGCAGGTGCTGCCGCCGAGCATCGATCCCGGCCACATCCGGGAGCGGCTCGATCCGCCGCGCGCGCCGCGCGGCGCGGAAATCCCGGAGCTGAAGGGGCCCGAGCGCGAGCCGCCCGACGCCCTCAAGGCGGTGCGCGTCACGCTGAAGAGCGTGCGGCTGGAGGGCGCCAGCGCGCCGCTCGCCGCCCAGCTGCAGGCGCAGGCCGACCGCTACGTCGGCCGCGAGGTGTCGGTCGCCGAGATCTTCGAGCTGGCCCGCGCCATGACCGCGACCTGCCGCAACGCGGGCTACATCCTCACCCAGGTCATCGTCCCGCCGCAGTCGCTTTCCGACGGCGTGCTCACGCTGCGCGTGGTCGAGGGCTACGTCTCGAACGTGCGCATCGAGGGCGACGCCGGCGCGCGGCGCATGCTCGCCGAGCTGGGCGAGAAAATCCGCGCCTCGCGGCCGCTGCGCGCCGCCGACCTCGAGCGCTACCTGCTGATCGCCAACGAGCTGCCCGGCGTGCAGCTGCGCAGCGTGCTGACGCCGTCGCAGACCCCCGGCGCGGCGGACCTCGTGCTGATCGCCTCGCCCAAGCGGGTTGAAGGTTATGTCTCGCTCGACAACTACGGCTCGCCCTACCTCGGACCCGCCCAGCTCTCGGCGAGCGTCGCGGTCAACCGCCTGACCGGCGACGACCAGCTGCGCGTGCTCGGCACCGCGGCGAGCGGCTCGGAGATGGGCTACGGCGAGCTGGCCTATACGCGCGTGCTGAACAGCGAAGGCCTGCGGCTCGGCGCCAACGTCTCGACCACCCACACCCGGCCCGGCGACACGCTCGAGCCGTTCGAGATCCGCGGGCTCGCCGACTCGGCCAGCCTCTCGCTCGGCTACCCGTTCCTGCGCACGCGCAACTCGAGCCTGCTCGGGCGCGCGCTGTTCGACTACCGCGACATCGACACCGACATCCTCGGCACGCGCGTGATCGAGGATCGCATCCGCGCGCTGCGCCTGAGCCTGGCATGGCTGCAGCTCGATCGCCTCGGCGGGCAGAACACGCTCTACGTGGAGGCGAGCCAGGGCCTGGGCGGCACGCAGCCCGACGATCCGCTGAAGAGCCGCTTCGGCGCCGACGGCGAGTTCAGCAAGCTGACGTTCGAATACGAGCGCTTCCAGCCGCTCGGCGGCAGTTTCGGCGTGACGCTGGGCGCCGGCGGCCAGTGGACCGATGAGCCGCTGCTGTCCTCCGAGCAGTACGTCCTCGGCGGGCGCCGCTTCGGCCGCGCCTACGATCCGGCCGAGCTGGCCGGCGACCGCGCTCTCGCCGCGCGCATCGAGCCGGCCTACTTCGGCCGCTCGGGCGGGATGCTCAGCAGCTGGCAGCTCTACGGCTTCTGGGACGGCGGCAAGGTCTGGTACGACGACCCGCCGGCCAGCCAGCGGCCGCCGCAGAGCCTCGCTTCGGCCGGCTTCGGCACGCGGCTGTTCGGCGGCCGCTATCTCACCGCGACGCTCGAGGCCGCCTGGCCGCTCACGCGGCCGGTCGCGAGCTACGTCGCCGAAGGCAAAGGCGACGACGTGCGCATCCACGGTTCGATCATGGCCCGCTTTTGATTCATGCGAGGTGCCTCATGAAACGCAAGCTCATATTCGTGGCAGTGGCTGCGCTGTTCGCAGAAGGGCTGCTCGCGCAGGCGCTGCCCACCGGCGGCACGCTGACGCGGGGCGCCGGCTCGATCGACACGGCGGGCTCGGCGATGACGGTCACGCAGACCTCGCAGCGCGCGATCTTCGACTTCGCCACCTACAACATCGGCGCCGGCGCGTCGGTCACCTACGCGCAACCCGGCGCCTCGGCGGTCGCGGTGAGCCGCGTGCCGCTCAGCGCGGGCCGCAGCCAGATCGACGGCACGCTGAGCGCCAACGGCCACATCATGCTGCTCAACCCGAACGGCGTGCTGTTCGGCGCGGGCGCGGTGGTCAACGTCGGCAGCCTGACCGCGTCGACCGGAACCATCAACGACGACGCATTCATGGCAGCCGCCACGTCGATCGCGATCGCCGGCGCGACCACCGGCAGCATCGAGAACCGCGGCACCATCACCGCGAGCAGCGCCGGCCTGATCGCCTTCGTCGCGCCCTCGGTGGTCAACTCGGGCGTCATCACCGCGGTCGGCGGGCGCATCGTCCTCGCCGGCGCGCAGGCGGCGACGCTCTCGTTCAACGGCGGCCTCTATGAGCTCACGGTCGGCGAGGGCGTCGCCGGCAGCTCCGTCGCCAACTCCGGCACGCTGAGCACCGCCGCGACCGCGAGCGGCCCGGTTGCCTCGGGAACCATCGTGCTCTCCGCGCCGGAAGTCGACGGCGTGGTGTCGGGCGCGATCAACCTGTCTGGAATCCAGCGCGCGAACCGCGTCGAAGTGCATGGCGGCGTGGTCACGTTGAGCAGCGATCTGGACGCCGCAGCGGTCGCCGGCACCTCGGGCGCAGCCAGGGTTTCCGCCGGGGCGCAGATACAGGATGCAGTCGATGTCGTGCGGGCGGGCGCGACGATCGACGTGAACGGCGGCGCCTATGCCGAGGGCCACGCCAACGTCGACTACTTCGGCGTCGCCGGCGGCGGCCAGAACTTCGGCCTGCACGTCTACAAGGACAACCTGACGATCCGCGGCCGCAAGGCTTCCGGCGCGGCGCTGAGCGGCCTCGACGACGCCGAGATGCCGGTCGTCACGGCGAAATTCCAGACCGGGTTCGGCGCGCAGCACTTCGTCTCCGGCAGCGGCGTCACCCTCGACGGCCTCAAGCTCAAGCCGGTCGGCAGCGGCACCAACAAGACCCTCGAGGTGATCGGCAACGACTTCACGCTGAAGAACTCGGTGATCGACAACTCCGGCAACGCCACCGCGGCGGCTTTCTACATCAGCGACTTCGCGCTGCCCGGGCGGCCCGAGGTCGAGTCCTTCCGCCTCGAGAACAACCGCTTCGTCGCCGGCACCACCGCGAGCGCCCTGGTCGTGGTCGCGAGCGGGGCGGGCAACAGCACGCCTTCCTCCAACCGCATCTTCCGCGACAACCAGCTGCTCGGTAACCCGGCGCTCAGCGGCGCGCGCGGCTTCCAGATCCAGGGGCAGATGGCCGGCATTCCGTGGCAGCCCTTCACCGCCGGCGCGGTGACCGTCGAAGGCAACACGTTCTCGGGCTTCGATGCGCCGGTGCGCACGGTGGGCCTGATGAGCCAGGCGCTCGACTGGAACGCGACCTTCAACGGCAACACGTTCGTCGGCGGCGCTGCGCTCGCCTTCGTCGGCGACACGACCACCGCGCGCGCGGGCACGGTCGCGGTCGCGGCGCAGGACGGCAGCGGTGGCTCGAACGACATCACCGACACGCGCATCACGCGCAAGATTCAGGCGAGCATCGATCGTGCGCAATCGGCGGACACCGTCCGCGCCTTGGCCGGCGCCTACGCGGAAACCCTGTCCATTACCAAGGCGCTGGCGCTGCAAGGCGCAGGCAAGGGCTCGACCATCGTCGACCCCGTCGGCAACAGCGGCACCGGCATCCTGGTATCGGGCAACATCGGCCCGGGCGCGACGGTGGCCATCCGCGACCTGACCGTGCAGGGGGGCGCCATCGGCGTCCAGGTCTCCGATGTCGCGACGACCCTCGGCACCATCACGCTGGACGGGCTCGCCGTGCTGGACAACTCGAGCCATGGCTTCATCAGCAGCAACGGCGGCTCGAACACGACCGCGGTAACGAACATCAACATCCTGAACTCGGTATTCGCCGGCAACGGGGTCGGCGCCGGCTCCGCCGACATCAACCTGTTCCGCTTCAACGGCAACGCGCTGGTACAGAACGTCGACGTCCTGGGAACGCGCGGCAGCGCTACCAACCTGCCCGCGGCCACCGACTACGGCCTGCAGATCCGCGGGCAGGGCGCCGTCGGCGGCACCGCCGCGGCCGGCAACGTGCGCCTTGAGAACGTGCGCATCGCGGGCAACTACCGAAGGGCGCACCTCGGCATCCAGCGCTACAGCGACGCGAGCAGCATCCAGATGAGCGGCGTGCAGCTGGGCGGCGCGCTGCAGAACGCAAGCGTCGGCAACGGGGGAACCCGCAGCGTCCTGTCCTCGGCCGCGGGCTTCGGCAAGTTCTTCTCGAGCGATCAGGGCGGCGCGCTGTCCCTGGGCGACACGGTGTTCCTGGCGTCGGCGGGCGAGCTCAATCCGCTGGACATCAGCATCGGAGGCGAGACGAACGCCTTGCGCGTCGACGCCACCGCGACGAGCTTTTTCGATGCGGACGGCGGCGAGCGCACCGACAACTTCGCGATCGAACGGCGCGTGCAGCACGCGACCGACAGCGCCGCGCTCGGCGGCGTGGTGACCTGGCGCGCGGGCAACGTCTACGTGACGGACGATCGGAGCATCCAGCGCGGGGTCGACGTCGCCCTGGCGGGCGAGACGGTGAACGTGCAGAGCGGCGTCTACGCCGAAGACGTAGTGGTCGGGCACCAGCGCAATCTGCTGTTCAACGACTCGCAGATCAGCAGCCTGACGCTTGAACCGGGCGCCCCCGGCTCGGGCGTCGGCGGACGCGTCACGGCCACCGGCGCGGGCGGCTTCACCTTCAACGCCCCGGTGGTCCTGCTCGGCGACACGTCGCTGGCGACCACCGGCGCCAACATCGTGCTGAATGGTGACATTCAAGGCCTTGGCGGCGCCGCGTACGCTCTCTCGCTCGACGCCGGCGGCGGAGATGTGTCCATGGTGTCGGGCGGCTCTGCGGGCAATCCGCTCGGCCGGCTGGAGGTGGATGCGAACAACTTCACCCTGCAGAGCACGCTTTGGGTCAGCGGCTACGACATCGCTGCGCTCGGCGCCGTCGCGCTCAGCGGCCACACGCTGCGTTCGGTCGGCGGCGGCGGCACCGACACCATCAGCGCGGGCAGCGACGTGACCGGCAACACGACGAGCGAAAGCAAGGTGCTCATCGACAGCGGCGGGAGCGTCAACGTGGACGTGCAGACGCCCGCTCCCGTCGAGGTCCACGCGGAGGGCCCGGCGCACATCACCGGCTCGACGCCCGAGCTGTTCATCGATGCTCCGAGCGGCAGCGCGACCGGTGATTTCGGCCAGGTCACCAACGCCGGCGGCGGCCTGATCGCGGTCAACGGCCAGCCGCAGATCAACAGCACGGTCGCGGAGACCGCCAGCAACAACCGCGTGGTCCCGCAGGAGGTCACCACCGCGGCGAGCCCGGAGGCGAGCGCGCCGCAGCGCAGCGGTCCGGTGCGCCGGCGGCGCAAGCCGGAGGACGCGCTCGACGTGCTGGACAACGGCGAGTCGATGGAGATCGATCTCACGCCGGGCTGACGCGGGCGGCGCGGCGAGGGCGCCGTGTAGAATTCCTCGATCATGTCGGGCAACAGCTTCGGCACGCTCTACTGCGTGACCTCGTTCGGCGAGTCGCACGGGCCCGCCTACGGCGGCGTGGTCGACGGCTGCCCGCCTGGTCTGGAATTGAAACAGGAAGACCTGCAAAAGGAGCTTGATCGCAGAAAGCCAGGTTCCTCGCGCCACGTTACCCAGCGCCGCGAGACCGACACGGTGGAGATCCTGTCGGGCGTCTACGAGGGCCGCACCACCGGCACCGCGATCGGCTTCCTCGTGCGCAACGAGGACCAGCGCTCGAAGGACTACTCGGAGATCGCGCAGAAGTTCCGCCCCGGCCACGCCGACTACACCTATTGGCGCAAATACGGGGTCCGCGACCCGCGCGGCGGCGGCCGCGCTTCGGCGCGCGAGACCGTGGTGCGCGTCGCCGCCGGCGCGATCGCGAAGAAGTGGCTGCGCGAGCGCTATGGGGTGCAGGTGCGCGGCTACCTGGCGGAGCTGGGTAGCAACGCGATTCCGTTCAAGTCGTGGAGCGACGTCGACGCCAATCCTTTCTTCGCGCCCGACGCGGCGGTGGTCGGCAAGCTCGAGCAGTTCATGGACCAGCTGCGCGAAAGCGGCGATTCGTGCGGCGCGCGCGTCAACCTGGTCGCCTCGGGCGTGCCGGCGGGCTGGGGCGAGCCGGTGTACGGGCGCCTCGACGCCGACATCGCCGGCGCGATGATGTCGATCAACGCGGTCAAGGGCGTGGAGATCGGCGCCGGATTCGCCTCGATCGGGCAGAAGGGAAGCGAGCACGGCGACGAGATGACGCCCGAGGGTTTCGTCGGCAACAACAACGGCGGCGTGCTCGGCGGAATTTCCACCGGCCAGGACCTGACCGTGTCGATCGCGCTCAAGCCGACCTCCAGCATCCG
>DASUZH010000062.1:0-2021 GCA_036376975.1 Burkholderiales bacterium
TTCGTTTCCGCCGAGTTGAAGAAGTACGGCATCGAGGTGCACGAGGGCGTCGGCAAGACCGGAGTGGTCGGCGTGCTGAAGAACGGCCCTTCCAAGCGAAGTGTCGGGTTGAGGGCGGACATGGACGCCCTGCCGATCATCGAAGCCAATACCTTCGCCCACAGGTCGACCAGGCAGGGCGTGATGCACGCCTGCGGGCACGACGGGCACACCACCATGCTGCTCGGCGCCGCCAAGTACCTGGCTGCCACGAAGCGCTTCGACGGCACGGTGCATTTCATCTTCCAGCCGGCCGAAGAGGGCATCGGCGGCGCGAAGGCGATGATCGATGACGGCCTGTTCAGGCGCTTTCCCTGCGAGGCGGTGTTCGGCATGCACAACCGCCCCGGCATGCCGCTCGGCCGCTTCGCGGTGCGCGCCGGACCGATGATGGCGGGCGGCGCGTTCTTCGACATCGACATCGAGGGCGTCGGCTCGCACGGCGCGCGGCCGGAGTCGGGCGTCGACCCGGTGCTGGTCGCCGCGCATGTCACCGCCGCGCTACAGAGCATCGTCGCGCGCAACGTCCGCCCGGTCGACACCGCGGTGCTGTCGGTGACGCAGATCCACTCCGGCGACGCGTACAACGTGATCCCGCAGCGCGCGCGGCTTTCGGGCACTGCACGGTGTTTCTCGAATGAAGTCATGTCCCTGGTGGAACGCAACCTCAAGCGCCTTGCAGAGAGCGTAGCGCAGGGGTTCGGCGCGAAAGCGACGACCGATTTCCGCGTGACGTTCCCTCCCCTCCTGAACGACCCCAAAGAAGCGGAATTCGCCGCGTCGATTTGCAACGACATCGTCGGCGCCGAGCACGTCAGGCGCGACCCGGCGCTGATCATGGCTTCCGAGGACTTCGCCTTCATGCTCGCCGAAGTGCCGGGCTGCTACATCAATATCGGCAACGGCGACGGCACGGGAGCGTGCGAGGTGCACAACCCGTCGTACGATTTCAACGACCGGGCGCTGCCTTACGGAGCGAGTTTCTTCGCGCGCCTTGTGGAGCAGCGATTGCGAGTCGGGGTGTAACAAAGCGCCGCCAACAATAGCGCCGTACTCACACGGAGGCGGCGATGACCCTGGACGACGTATACGGCCCCGACAACGATGAATTCCCGCTCGAGCAGGAAGCCGAGGACTGGGACGAGGAAACCCTGGGTCTGGACTGGAACGAGACCGAGGCGGTCGAAGTGGCGCGCGAGATCGGCGCCTACCCCGATCTCTAGCCCTTAAGACTCTTCAGGCGGAATGCCGCCACCGGGGTCTGGAAGCCGCGCAGGCTGAGCGGCCCCACCGACTCGGTGTCCGCCAGGTGCGCGACGTCGTGCTCGGTCTGGGCGTCGAGCACGATCTCGCCGGAGCCCGCCTGCCCGCACAGCCGCGCCGCCAGGTTCGGCACGTTGCCGATCGCGGCGTACTCCCAGCGCTGCTCGAAGCCGATCACCCCGAGCGTCGCGTCGCCCTGCGCGATGCCGATGCCCAGGCCGACCTGGTAGCCGAGCTTCTCCCACGCCTCCGCGATCGGCTCGAAGTCCTTCTGCAGCGCGATCGCCATGCGCACCGCCTTCTCGGCCGGCCGGTCGACCGGGAACGGGTCGTTGAAGAAGATCATCATGCCGTCGCCGGCGAAGTGCTCGAGCGTGCCGCCGAACTCGTCCACCGTGCGGCCGAGCGCGGCATGGTAGTCGCGCAGCAGGTCCAGCACCTCCTCCGGATCGGCGCGGTCGGTAAAGGCGGTGAAGCCGCGCAGGTCGAGGAACACCGCGGTGATCTCCGTCCGGTGGGGCTTGAGCGCGTCCTCGCCGCCGGCGACGATGGCTTCGACCACGTGCTTCGAGAAGAAGCGCTTCAGCCGCCCCAGCCGCTGTAGCTGCGCGACCTGCTCGCGCACGCGTTCCTCCAGGCGGGCGTTCAGCTGCTTGATCTCGTCCTGCAGCGCCTTGACGTGCAGCAGCCGCTTCACGCGCCCGAAGAGCTCGGCCCAG
>DASUZH010000063.1:0-3240 GCA_036376975.1 Burkholderiales bacterium
TCCGGCCGATGGCGCGCCGGCCAAGGCCCCCATGCACCTGTCGGAACTTAAGCAGCTGCACGTCACGCAGCTCGTCGAGATGGCCGTCGCCGCGGGCATCGAGAACGCGAGCCGCCTGCGCAAGCAGGACCTGATCTTCGCGCTGCTGAAGAGCCACGCGAAGAAGGGCGAGTCGATCTTCGGCGACGGCACGCTGGAGGTGCTGCCCGACGGCTTCGGCTTCCTGCGCTCCCCCGACACCTCCTACCTGGCGAGCACCGACGACATCTACGTCTCCCCCTCGCAGATCCGCCGCTTCAACCTGCACACCGGCGACTCGATCGAGGGCGAGATCCGCACCCCCAAGGACGGCGAGCGCTACTTCGCGCTGGTCAAGGTCGACAAGGTCAACGGCGAAGCGCCCGAGGCGGCGAAGAACAAGATCCTGTTCGAGAACCTGACGCCGCTGCACCCGGACAAGTCGTTCAAGCTCGAGCGCGAGATCAAGGCCGAGGAGAACATGACCGGCCGCGTGCTCGACATCGTGGCGCCGATCGGCAAGGGCCAGCGCGGCCTGATCGTCAGCCCGCCGAAGGCCGGCAAGACGGTGATGCTGCAGCACATCGCGCACGCCCTGGTCGCCAACCACCCCGACATCTCGCTGATCGTGCTGCTGATCGACGAGCGCCCGGAGGAAGTCACCGAGATGACGCGCACCGTGCGCGGCGAGGTGGTCGCCTCCACCTTCGACGAGCCGGCCTCGCGCCACGTGCAGGTCGCCGAGATGGTGATCGAGAAGGCGAAGCGCCTGGTCGAGCACAAGAAGGACGTGGTGATCCTGCTCGACTCGATCACCCGGCTGGCCCGCGCGTACAACACGGTGGTGCCCGCCTCCGGCAAGGTGCTGACCGGCGGCGTCGACGCCAACGCCCTGCAGAAGCCGAAGCGCTTCTTCGGCGCGGCGCGCAACGTCGAGGAAGGCGGCTCGCTCACCATCATCGCCACCGCGCTGATCGATACCGGCAGCCGGATGGACGACGTGATCTACGAGGAATTCAAGGGCACCGGCAACATGGAGGTGCACCTCGACCGCCGCATGCACGAGAAGCGCATCTACCCGGCGATCAACGTCAACCGCTCGGGCACCCGCCGCGAGGAGCTGCTGATCGACCAGCCGCTGCTGCAGAAGGTCTGGGTGCTGAGGAAGCTGCTGTTCCCGATGGACGAGCTGGAAGCGGCCGAGTTCCTCATCGACAAGCTGCGCGCGACCAAGTCGAACGCCGAGTTCTTCGACTCGATGAGGCGCGGATAAGCACTTAGAATCGGTTTCCCTGGGGAGGGAAGCCGCATGCTCGACACCACCCGTCGAGTCGCCACACCCGAAGGCATCGAGCTCACGCTGCGGCTGGCCGGCCCGGTGCCGCGCGCGCTCGCCTGGGCGATCGACCTCGCCATCCGCCTGACATTGATGTTCGCCGTCGCCATGCTCGCCTCGCTGCTCGGCCGCGCCGGCATGGGCGTGATCCTGCTCACCGCGTTCTTCGTCGAATGGCTGCTGCCGGCCTGGTTCGAGGCGCGCTGGAACGGACAGACGCCGGGCAAGCGCGCGATGGGCATCGCGGTGCTCAATGACGACGGCACACCGCTGCGCTGGCCGGCGGCGCTCACCCGCAACCTGCTGCGCGCGGTCGACTTCCTGCCGGTGCTGTACGGCGTCGGCCTGGTGGCGATGCTGTCGAACCGCGACTTCAAGCGCCTCGGCGATCTGGCGGCGGGAACTGTCGTTGTCTACTTGGATACCAATAAACAAACCATCGACCGGAAGATCCCCGAAGCCGCGCCGATCTTCCCCCCGGTGCCGCTGACGCTCGAGGAGCAGCGCGCGCTGCTCGAGCTCGCCGAGCGCTCGGCGAGCCTGACGCAGGAGCGCTTCGAGGAGCTCGCCGAGCTGCCGCGGCCGCTGGTCGGCAACCTCGACGGCCCGCGCGCCGCGGCGAGGCTGATCGGCATGGCCAACCACATCGCGGGGCGGCAATGAGGCAGGCGCCCTTCGAAGCCCAGCACGCGAAGGAGTGGGAGGAGTTTGATCTGTTTTTAGAGAACAAAAACAAATCTCCATTCGGTCACGCCGAAATGCCCGAGCGCTACCGGCGCATCTGCTACGCGCTCGCGCTCGCGCAGGACCGCCAGTACAGCCCCGAGCTGGTCGACCGGCTCAACCGCCTCGCGCTGCGCGGCCACCACGCGCTCTACCAGAACCGCCGCCGCCAGACCGGCCGCATGCTCGAGTTCGTGCTGGCCGGCTTCCCGCGCCTGGTGCGCGCCGAATGGCGCCTGGTGACCGCCGCCGCGCTGCTGTTCTTCGGCCCGCTCGCCCTGCTGATCGCCGTGCTGCAGGTCCATCCGGAGTTCGTGCACTACCTGCTCGACCCGGCGCAGATCGCCCAGTTCCACCAGATGTACGACCCGGCCAACAAGCGCCTCGGCATGCGCGAGGCCGACACCAGCGTGGCGATGTTCGGCTTCTACATCTGGAACAACGTGCGCATCGGCTTCCAGACCTTCGCCGGCGGCCTCGCCTTCGGCGTCGGCTCGATCTGGTTCCTCGGCGCGAACGGCGTGATCATCGGCGCGGTCGCCGGCTACCTCACGCAGGTCGGCTACAGCGAGACCTTCTGGTCGTTCGTCGCCGGCCATTCCTCGCCCGAGCTGCTAGCCATCGTGCTGTCGGGCGCAGCCGGGCTGCGCCTGGGCATGGCGCTGGTCTCCCCCGGCGGCCTGTCGCGCAAGAGCGCGCTGATGGCGGCGGCGCGGCCGGCGGTGCGACTGATGTACGGCGCGGCGCTGATGTTCATCTTCGCCGCCTTCGTCGAGGCGTTCTGGTCGCCGCTCACCGAGGTGCCGTTCGACGTCAAGATCGGCGTCGGCCTCGGCGGCTGGGCGCTCGCCCTCGCCTACTTCCTCTTCGCCGGACGCTCGCGTGCAGCCCGCTAACAAATCAGGATTACGCCTGACGGCCTTGTCCGTCGCGCTTCGTAGGCGCACGCCCTGGGAAGCGATCGACCTCGGCCTGTCGATGCTGCAGCAGTGGTGGCGCGCGACCTATGCGCCGCATTTGGTCGTCGGAGCCTTGATCGCAGCTTTCTCGCTCGCGCTGGCTTGGTGGCTAGAGCGGCCCTGGGTCGCGATCCTGCTGATCTGGTGGCTGAAGCCGCTTTACGACCGGGTGGTGCTGCACGTGCTGTCCCGGGCCGTGTTCGG
>DASUZH010000064.1:0-2568 GCA_036376975.1 Burkholderiales bacterium
CATCCAGCTCGACGCGCGCTCGGCGCCCTCGGTGTCGTATCTCTCCATGATCGAGAGCGGCAAGCGGGTGCCCTCCGACGAGCTGCTCGCCCTGCTGGCGAAGCTGTTCCAGCGCGAGCCGCGCTGGTTCCTGGACGGCAGTCCCGAGCTGGAAGTCGAGGCCGCCGCGCACCAGAGGGGTGCGGCCGGCATCCCGCTCGAGCCGGCGTTCCTCTTCTCCAAGGAGCTGCTGCAGGCGGCGATCCCCGAGCTGCTGGCGCAGACCGGCACCACCGGGCGCCAGTTCGCCCACCTGCTGATCCGCTCGCACCAGGAGATGTCGCGCAATGATTTCCCCGACCTGGAGCGCGCCGCCGAGAGCGTCGGCGAGCGCGAGTTCCCGCTCGGCGTCGACGATCTGCTTCGCCTGTGCAAGAGGCACGGCTTGGCGATCCGCTGGTTCGACCGCAAGCCGCTGCTCGCACGCGACAAGGACCGGGAGCTGCGCAGCATGGTGCGCTCGTTCTTCGAGCCGCCGGGCACCATCTACGTCAACCGCGAGCTGCAGGAGGACCCCGCGCGGCTCAAGTTCGACCTCGCCTCGCACCTCGGCCACAAGGTGCTGCACGAGGGCGACGGCATGAAGTCGGCGCACGCCACCGGCGGCGAGATGGGCGGCAGCCCGGAGGGCGCCACCGCGACCGCCATGAGCCCGCAGGACGTGCTGCACGCCTGGCGCGACTTCGAGTGCAGCTTCTTCGCCGGCGCCCTGCTCGCGCCGAAGGCGCCGTTCCGGCGCTTCCTCGCCCGCGAGTCGCACCGCGTCGAGGCGGGCGAGAAGATCGAGCTGACGCCGGCGGTGATGATGCGGCGGATGACCAAGGTCTCGCCCTACCCGCACTGGCACTTCTTCGACGCCTACCCGCCCGGCTACCTGCGCGCCGTCTACCGCGGCAACGGCATCCCGCTGCCGTGGGGCAACATGGCGCAGGCCACCGATCCCTGCCCGCACTGGGCGGTATTCCGCATGCTGGGCGAGACGCGCGGCGCCGACCGCGGCTCGCAGATCTCGGTGCTGCGCGACGGCGACCGCTCGCTGCTCTACTGCTGCCACTCGCGGCGCACCGGCGACATGGCCGGCAACACCCACGTGCTGTCGGTCGGCGTCGACCTGGTGCCGGCGCTGCGCTCGCACGGCGTCGACGCCGATGCGGTGGTCGCCGGCCTGACCGACGCCTGCCAGCAGCGCGGCGAGGCGAGGATTCCGGATGCCGCAAAGGAGGCGATCCGCGCAGTGGCCGCGGTGCTCAACATTTCCTGGATTGCCGACGCGCTCGCCTCGCCCGCGCGCCTGATCTGCCCGCGCAGCACCTACTGCCCGCGCGCCGAGCGCTGCGACGGCGGCGCCTCGCGCGCGCGCGAGATCACCGATGTCCGGCAGGAGATTATCGAGAAGGCGCGGCGCCGCTGAGCTTGTCGATGCCGCCCAGCTTGCTGCCTGGCTTGATGCCGCGGCTGGCAAACCAGCCGCGTTCCATCTCGAGGGCGTAGCGCGCCGGCTTCTTGGCGCAGTGGCTGTCCTCGGTCTGCGGCGCCATGTCCTCGATGTTGATGATGGCGCCGGACTCGTCGAGGAAGGCCACCGAGAGCGGCACGTAGGTGTTCTTCATCCACATGCAGTGGGTCGACACCTCGTCGAAGATGAACACCATGCCGGCGTTGGGCGCCAGCGACTTGCGGAACATCAGGCCGCGCGAGCGGGTGGCCATGTCGGCCGCCACCTCGGCGCGGATCAGGTGCATCCCTGCGCTCAGCTGGACGGTCTGCTGAGCCTGGGCTAGCGCCGGCAGCACGGCGAGAAGGAGCAGAAGCGGGCGCATAAATGAAAAAGGCAGGGTGTGACCCTGCCTTTTGTCCGTGAAGGAAGAGAGCTTACTTCTTCTCCGCGGCCTTCTTGTCCGACTTCTTGGCGGCCTTCTTGTCGCCCGAAGCCTTCGCCGCCTTCTTCTCGGCCTTCTTCTCGGTCTTCTTCTCGGCCTTCTTGTCCTGCGCGATGGCCGAGACGCTCACCGCGGCAAACGTCGCCGCGAGCAGTACCGACAGCAGTTGCTTCATAAGATCCCCTTCTCTCCAGAGAGTAGTTTGTAGGTAAAGACGGGCTCACGCCCAGTCCAACCCGGTTAACGCACGCGCAACCCGGTCGGTTGACTTCGTAGGCCGTCGGTCCCTTGGGGGCCAAAGTCCCCCGCGCGCATTCTAGTCAAAACTATCCACAGGCCACCTTCGCAGGGATAAGCTGTTGTTTTTTAACGACACCGTGCATATAATGCGCGCGCCCGAGGGGGGCGGCACAGCACCGGATGCCCCCCGACAACCACTAGGCTTTCCATGACACTCGATCTCCTCAAGATCGCCCAGGAGGAGCAGAACGGCGATCTGTTCAAACTGCTCGACAGCACCTACAAGCGCTCCAAGATCCAGCCGCGCGGCTATTCCGACGCGGTCATCTGGGAGGGCGGCAGCCCGGCCGGCGGCGTGAAGCCGGTCGCGCACGCCTTTACCGATATGTTCGCCCTCAACGGCACGCTG
>DASUZH010000065.1:0-3624 GCA_036376975.1 Burkholderiales bacterium
CGCACCTGATGAAGCTGGCCTACGACCCGCTGCGCGATCTCGCGCCGGTCACCATGGCGGTGGTGTTCCCCAACATCGTCGTCGCGCACCCGCGCGTGCAGGCGAAGACGCTGGCCGAGTTCGTCAAGCTGGCGAAGGAAAAGCCAGGCACGATTACCTACGGCTCCTCCGGTATCGGCGGCGCCGGGCACCTGGCCGGGGCGCTGCTCGAGCAGGTGGCGCAGATCCAGCTGGTTCACGTGCCCTATAAGGGTGGCGGGCCGGCGATGCGCGGCCTGCTTGGCGGCGAGATCGACGTCTACATCTCCACGCCGGTGGCGGCGCTACCGCACATCCATAGCGGCAAGGCGAACGCGCTGGTCAGCACCGGCGCGCGACGCTCGACCGCGCTGCCGAACGTGCCGACGGTCGCCGAGTCGGGCTACGCCGGCTACGAGGCGGTGAACTGGTACGCCTACCTCGCGCCGGCGAAGACGCCGCGCCCGATCATCGACCGGCTCAACCAGGAGCTCGGCAAGGTGCTGCGCACGCCGGCTGCGGTATCGCTGCTCGAGAAGCAGGGCGTCGATCCGGAGCCCGGCTCGCCCGAGACGCTCGCCGCCTACATGAAGCGCGAGTACGAGGTCTGGGGAAAAGTCGTCAAGCAGGCCAACATCAAAGCCGAGTGAAAGCCTATTTTCTAGAGTCGAAAGAAAAAGAAACACGCCTCGAACTCCGCGACGTGCCCCAGCCGCAGCCGAAGGACGGCCAGGTCCTGGTCAAGGTGCGCGCGGCGGGCCTCAACCGCGGCGAGTTCATCGCCGGACATGGCCTCACGCCGCCGGGCGCGGCGAAAGCCGCAGGGCAGGAGGCGGCGGGCGAGATCGTCGGCACCGGCGAGCGCGTAATGGGCCGCGCTCCGGGCGCCTTCGCAGAGTTTGTGTTGATGGATCGTCGCGAAGCGCTGCCGATTCCCGCCGGCCTGTCCTTCGAGCAGGCCGCCTCGATTCCGCTCACCTTCACTGTGGTGCACGACATGCTGGTCGAGCAGGGCGGGCTGAAAGCGGGCGAGTGGCTGCTGGTGACCGGGGTGTCCTCCGGGGTGGGAGTCGCGGCGCTGCAGGCCGCGAAGGCGCTCGGCGCCAGAGTGATCGGCACGTCAGGTTCCGAGGCGAAGCTGGCGAAGCTGAAATCCCTCGGACTCGATGTTGCCCTCCGGACGCGTGCGCCGGATTTTCTTCCACAGGTGCGTGAAGCGACCGGAGGGCAGGGAGCCAACCTGATCGTGAATACCGTCGGCGGCTCGGTCGTCCCGGAATGCATCAAGGCGCTGGCCTTCCAGGGTCGCATGGCGATCGTCGGCTACGTCGACGGCGTGCTGCACGCCGAGGTGGACTTCGACGCGGTGCACGCCAAGCGGCTGCGCATCTTCGGCGTGTCGAACAAGCTGCGCAGTGCCGAGCAGCGCGCGGAGACGGTGCGCGGCTTCAGCCGCGACTTCCTGCCGCTGTTCGCCGCCGGGCGCATCGCGCCGCTGGTCGACCGGGCATTCTCCTTCGCCGAGCTGCCCGCGGCGAAGGCGTACATGGAGGCCGACGCACACGTCGGCAAGATCGTCCTGACAATGTAGTGAGCCAACGACCGGCGTAAAGCGCCGGCGACATAAAAAAGCCGGTGCTTCGCCTATAGTCAGGGGGTTTATCAGCGTGGAGAGGGAAATATGAAGAAACTGCTAACCAGTCTGACGCTCGCCCTGCTGCTCGTCGCCCCTCAGGTGCAGGCAGGAATGATCGGCACCCAGGATGAGGAAAGGCAACGGGTGAAGGAGCTCGTCGCCCGCCCCGAGCTCGCCCAGCAGCTAGAGCAGATGGGGATCGCGCCGGAGGAGGTTCAGGCGCGCATCGACGCCATGACCGACGAGGAAGTGCGCACATTGGCCGGCCGCCTGAACGCGGTGCCGGCCGGCGGCGACCTCACCACGCAGGAATGGCTGCTGATCATCATCGTCATCCTGCTGGTGATCATCCTGCTCTAGGAGAAAAGCCGGTCGTCGCCCCCGCGAAAGCGGGGGCCCATGGATTCCCGCTTGCGCGGGAATGACGGCTAGGCAGCGAGTTCTATCTTGTCGCCCCGCTCGTCCGCCGTCTGCAGGCGGACGGCGCGGCGCCAGACCCGCCTGACGTAGCCCAGCACCTGGCGCGCGCGCGCAGCGTCCAGGCCGCGCCCGTCGGCGCGGTGGTCGTGCACCAGGTCGAGCGAGCCGTCGGCCGCCATGCCGACCACGGCGACGCGCGGCGCGCCGTAGTTGAACTTGGGCGCGAGGATCGCCTCGCGCACCGCCGCCAGCTCGCGGCCGGCGACGCGGATCTCGCCGTCGCCGCCTTCCTCGTACACCAGCAGGCCGGTTTCCTCGGCCAGCTCGCGGTCGAGCCAGTTGCGGATGAAGCCGAAGTCGTCCTCGTCGCGGCGCACCTCGCGCGCCTTGTCGAGGCCGTGCTTCTCGACGATGCGCTCCCAGATGGTGAAGCCGAGGTGGTAGGGATTGACCGCCAGCGCGGTCTGCTCGCCGGCGGCGAACGGGCGCACCACGTCGGAGTGCGCCTTGAGCGCCTCGAGGTAGGTCGGCTGCGGCAGGAAGTCGGCCTCGCGCAGCAGGCGCGCGTGCCAGTACGACGCCCAGCCCTCGTTCATGATCTGGCAGGCGAACACCGGGTAGAAGTAGAGCGACTCGTTGCGCACCATGAGGAAGATGTCGCGCTCCCAGGCCTCGAGGTCGGGCGCGTAGTGCGCGATGAACCAGAGCAGGTCGTACTCGGGGTGCGGCGGGATCGCGGTGCGCAGCTGCCCGGTCGGCGCTTCCTGCGCCGCGCTTTCGCCGGGCAGGGAGCCGAAGCGCTTCTGGAATTCGGTTTTTCTCGGCTTTTGCCTCTCGGAAACGAACTCCGGGTAGCGGCTGCGGTGCAGCTCGCCGGTGACGTCGACGTGCGACTCCAGGGCGAGGGCGGCGTCGAGCACCGACTCGACGCGCTCCACGCCGACCTCGTCGATCGCGCGCTGGATGCGGTGCGCGTGCGCCGCCGCCTTCTCGACGATGTTGCCGCCCGACATCTCGTGGAAGCGCGCGAACAGCTGGTTGTTCTTGGCGAAGTCGGCGTGGCCGAGGACGTGCGCGGTGACCAGCGCGTTCTCGGCCAAGGAATTTGTGTCCATCAGGAAGGCGCGGCACGGGTCGCCGGGGAACATCACCTCGAAGATCTTCGAGTGCCCCATGCTCTGGCGCACCAGCTGGTGGATGTAGCGCACGCCGAACGACCAGTGCGGCATGCGCACCGGCAGGCCGTAGACCGCGATCTCGGTCATCAGGCTCTGCGGCGCGATCTCGAAATCGACCGGGTAGTAGTCGAGCCCGCGCGCCTGCGCCTGGCGCTCGAGGCCTTCAGCGTATTGCGCGAGCTCGTTCATCGGCCGGTGAGGGGGTAAAGAACTCGCGGATCGCCCGCCAGACATCGTCCTGCGCGCCGAGCGCGCTCAGGCCCACCGGCAGCCCCTGCGCCTTCAGCTCGCGGAACAGCTCGGTCAGCTGCGTCTCGCGCGGGCGGAAGCTGGTTACGCCGCCGGTTTCGACATAGCCGGCGTAGTTGAGCG
>DASUZH010000066.1:0-3614 GCA_036376975.1 Burkholderiales bacterium
CGGCAGGTCGCGCAGCGCCTCGCGCGCCGCCGGGTCGATGCGGATCCGGCCGAGCGGCGTGTCGAAAGCCTCGGCGGTCGGCAGCGCCAGCCCGCGCACCGCGACGCGGTGCACCGGCCCGAGCAGCACCACGCGCCGCACTACGCCGCGCGCCGCCGCCAGCGTGTCGTAGGCATGCGCGGCCACCGCGCCGGAATAGATATAGCCGGCGTGCGGCACCACCAGCGCCTTCGGGAAGCCGAGTCGCGGCGCCAGGCTGTCGACGCCGCCGAGCATCTCGTCGATGTCGGCGCCGAGGGCCTGCGCGTCGCCCGGATAGAACATGCCCGCCACGGCGGCGGGCCTCACCGCGTTCATGGCGGAATTATGCGCCTTCGACGGCCTGCAATACCCCTTGCAGGGCGCGGATCACCGATTGCCTGCGGACCGCTTCGCGACCGCCGCGGAAGCGGCGCGTCTCGCTGCGCGGCGGGCGGCCCTTGCGCGCCCAGGCGAAGCAGACCATGCCGACCGGCTTCGCCCGGCTGCCGCCCGAGGGGCCGGCGACGCCGGTCACCGCGAGCGCGATCGTGCCGCGGCTGCGCCTGAGCGCGCCGGCCGCCATCTCGCGGGCGGTTTCTTCGCTGACCGCACCATGCTTCTTGATCGTATTTTTCCTGACGCCGAGAAGCTCCTGCTTGGCGGCATTCGAGTAGGTAACGAAGCCGCGCTCGAACCACTCCGAGGAGCCGGCGACCGAGGTGACCGCCTGCGCCACCCAGCCGCCGGTGCAGGACTCGGCGGTCACCAGCATCGCCCGCGCGCGCTTCAGGCTGCGACCGGTCCTTGCCGCCAGGCTTCTCAAAAGAAAATCCTTTTCGCCGCCGCCAGCAGCGCCAGCGCATACCCCGCCGCGACCAGGTCGTCGAACATCACGCCGAAGCCGCCGCCATAGCGCTTCTCGAAGTAGCGGATCGGCGGCGGCTTGAGGATGTCGAACAGGCGGAAGGCGACGAAAGCGGCCGCCTGCCACGCCAGCTCGCGCGGCACGATCGCCAGCACCGCGAGGAAGGCGACGATCTCGTCCCACACCATCGCGCCGTGGTCCGACACGCCCAGGTGCCGCCCGGTGACGCCGCAGGCCCAGACGCCGACCAGGAACAGCGCGCCGGCCACCGCGAGCAGCGCCTGCGGCGGCAGCTGCGCGGTGATCAGCGCCCAGCCGAGCGCCCACGCCGCCAGCGTGCCGGCGGTGCCGGGCGCGAACGGCGCCAGGCCGGCGCCGAAGCCGAAGGCGACGACGTGCGCGGGATGGGAGAAAGCGAAGCCGGCGCGCGGACGGAGCACGATCATCGCCGCCTCACCCCCCGGCGAAGTGGTCGAAGCCGCCGCGGTGCGCGATCGGCTTGCCGTCGGCGTCGAGAACCTGCAGCTTGGCGGCGCCCGATGCGGCGGCTGCCTGAATGGCGCCGATGCGGGTGAGCGGGATCCTCAGCTCGCGCGACAGCGCCTCGACCTCCTGGCGCTGCGGCTGCGCGGCGGTGAAGACCAGCTCGTAGTCGTCGCCACCGGAAAGCACGCAGTCGCGCTCCAGCTCGGCGAACTTCGCCAGCGCGGCCGGCCGCGGGATGCGCGCGTACTCGATCACCGCGCCCACCTGCGATCGCTCGAGGATGTGCGCGAGGTCGCCGGCCAGCCCGTCGGACACGTCGATCGCCGCGTGCGCCAGGCCGCGCAGGCGCTCGCCGAGCTCGACGCGCGGCTCCGGCCGGTGCAGGCGCTCGGCCACCGCCTGCACCTCGGGATGCTTGAGGGCGAGCGCCGCGCCGCCGACCTCGCCCGATACCCAGATGTCGTCGCCCGGCCGCGCGCTGGCGCGGTACATCGCCACGCCCGAGGGCACCTCGCCCATGGCCGTGATGCTGATGGTGAGCAGCGGGCCGCGCGTGGTGTCGCCGCCGATCAGGTCGACGCCGTAGCGCCCGGCGAGGGCGAAGAAGCCGCGCGCGAAGCGCTCCAGCCAGCGCTCGTCGGCCGCCGGCAGCGCCAGCGCGAGCGTCGCCCAGCGCGGCGTCGCGCCGACCGCGGCGAGGTCGGAGAGGTTGACGGCGAGCGCCTTGTGGCCGAGCGCCTCGGCGTCGGCGCCCGGCAGGAAGTGGCGGCCTTCGACCAGCATGTCGCTGGTCACCGCGAGCTCGAGCCCGGCGTCCGGGCGCAGCAGCGCGCAGTCGTCACCGATCCCCACCAGAGCATGTTTGGCCGGCCGGTCGAAGAAGCGCCGGATGATGTCGAATTCGTTCAGACGTTGGTGCGCGTGCGCGCAACTTCCTCGGGACGCAGGGCCAGCGCGATCTTCTCCAGCACGCCGTTGACGAAGCGGTGGCCGTCGGTGGCGCCGAAGCTCTTGCCCAGCTCGATCGCCTCGTTCAGCACCACCTTGAACGGCGTCTTCGGGTGCGCCTCGAGCTCGTAGGCGCCGATGTAGAGGATCGCGCGCTCGATCGGCGACAGCTTGTCGAACTTGCGGTCGATGTGCGGCACGATCAGCTGCTCGAGCGCCGCGCTGCGCTCGTGCACGCCGCGCACCAGGTTCTCGACGAACTTGGCGTCGGTCTTGTCGTAGCCCTCCAGCTCGCGCGCCTCGTCGAGCGGGTCGCCGCCCGAGAGCTGCCAGGCGTAGAGCGCCTGCAGGGCGATCTCGCGCGCGTGGCGCTTAGCGGTTTTCATGCATGCCCGCGCGCAGCTTCGCCATCTCGATCGCGACCCGTACCGCTTCGGCGCCCTTGTCGAGGCGCGCCTTCGCCTGCGCCTCGTCGTTGGTGGTGAGGATGCCGTTGCCGATCGGCAGGCCCGACTCCAGCGCGACTTCGGTGACGCCGCGCGCCGACTCGTTGCACACCACCTCGAAATGGTAGGTGTCGCCGCGGATCACCGCGCCGACCGCGACCAGCGCGTCGTAGCGGCCCGACTGCGCCATCCACTGCAGCGCGAGCGGGATCTCGAGCGCGCCGGGCACCGACTTCTCGTCGAACTGCACCCCCAGCCGGCGCGCCTCGTCGCGCGCCCGCTTCAGCAGCTCGGCGGTGATCTCCTCGTTGAAGCGGCTGGCGACGATGCCGAGGCGCATGGCGCTCAGCGCCTGGCGTCGGAGGGGCCGGCGCTAGGACCGCGCATGTACCCAACCACTTCGAGGCCGAAGCCGGCCATGCTGGGCATCTTGCGCGGCGCCGCCATCAGGCGCATGCGGCCGACGCCGAGGTCGCGCAGGATCTGCGCGCCGATGCCGTACAGGCGCAGGTCGAGCGAGCGTCCGGCCTTCGGCTTCGCTTCCTCGAGGCCGAACGGCGAGCCCCGCATTTCACCCGACTCGCTGCAGTTCATGAGCACCATCACGCCGCTACCCGCCTTGCGGATCGCCTGCAGCGCTTCGCCCACGCCCCAAGAGTGCGTGCTGTTGCCCGCGTCCAGCAGATCGATGATCGACAAGGGCTCGTGCACGCGCACGAGCGTTTCATTCTTCGGATTGATCTTGCCGAGGACCAGCGCCAAGTGGAGGGAACCGACCGCCAGGTCGCGGTACGGAATCAGGCAGAAATCTCCCCACGGCGTAGTGATGTCGCGCTGCTCGCCGCGCT
>DASUZH010000067.1:0-2662 GCA_036376975.1 Burkholderiales bacterium
GCCGCTGCGCCGCATTCGGGACGAAAAGGCGAAGCTGGATGGCGACCCGAAGGCCTTCTTCGCCCAGGTGCGCGAGCAGGTGGCGAAGGAATCGAAGGGCTATCCGGCGCCGCTCGAGATCGTCGCCTGCGCGGAGGCCGCCGCGACGCTGCCGTTCGACGAGGGGCGCAAGCAGGAGCGTATCGGCTTCGCGCGCCTGATGGAGGGCACCGAGTCGAAGGCGCTGCGCCACATGTTCTTCGCCGAGCGGCAGACCTCGAAGATCCCCGACGTGCCGGAAGACACGCCGGTGCGCGACCTGAAGAAGGCGGCGGTGATCGGCGCCGGCACCATGGGCGGCGGCATCGCGATGAACTTCGCCAACGCCGGCATCCCGGTGACGCTGATCGACATGAACCAGGCCGCGGTGGAGAAAGGCCTCGGCATCATCAAGAAGAACTACGCGGCGACGGTATCGAAGGGCCGCCTCAAGCAGGAGGAGATGGACAAGCGGATGGGCCTGATCAAGCCATCGACCGAGCTGCCCTCCGACGCAGACATCTTTGTCGAAGCGGTGTTCGAGCGCATGGACGTGAAGAAGGACATCTTCAAGAAGCTAGACGCCACCGCGAAGCCGGGCGCGATCCTCGCCACGAATACCTCGACGCTCGACGTCGACGAGATCGCGCAGGCCACCAGGCGCCCGCAGGACGTGATCGGCACGCACTTCTTCTCGCCCGCCAACGTCATGCGCCTGCTCGAAGTCGTGCGCGGCGAGAAAACCGGCAAGGACGTCCTCGCCACCACCATGAAGCTCGGCAAGGCGCTGAAGAAGGTGCCGGTGGTCTCGGGCGTGTGCGACGGCTTCATCGGCAACCGCATGCTGGAGAAGTACGGCCAGCAGAGCCTGTTCCTCGCCGACGAAGGCGCCAGCCCGCAGCAGGTCGACGCCGCGCTGTCGAAGTTCGGCATGGCGATGGGCCCGTTCACCATGTACGACATGGCGGGCAACGACATCGGCTGGGAGATCCGCAAGCGCCGCTATGGCGAGCGGCCCGACTTCGTCTACTCGAAGATCGCCGACCGCATCTGCGAGCAGGGCCGCTTCGGGCAGAAGACCGGCAAGGGCTTCTACAAGTACGAGGCCGGCAACCGCAAGCCGATCCCCGACCCCGAGGTGGATGCGATCTTCGACGCGTACCGCAAGGAAATCGGGGTCAAGAAAAGAAACATCAGCGACGAAGAGATCGTCGAGCGACTCATCTACGCCCTCGTCAACGAAGGCGCTCACATCCTCGAGGAAGGCATCGCGCTGCGCGCCTCCGACATCGACATGGTCTACCTCACCGGCTACGGCTTCCCGGCGTACCGCGGCGGGCCGATGTTCTATGCGGACACGGTGGGCCTGGACAAAGTGTTGAAGTCGATCGAAGGGTTCCAAAAGGGATATCAGGGCCACGCCTGGAAACCGGCCCCGCTCCTCGTGAAACTGGCGAAGGAAGGAAGGAAATTCAATGACTGAAGCCGTCATCGTTTCTACCGCGCGCACCCCGCTGTGCAAGAGCTGGCGCGGCGCGCTCAACCAGACTCACGGCGCGAAGATGGGCGGGCACGTGGTGCACGCCGCCCTCGAGCGCGCCAAGGTCGACGCCGACGAGGTGGAGGACGTGATCATCGGCTGCGCCAACCCCGAGGGCGCCACCGGCTGGAACATCGCGCGCCAGATCGCGGTGCGCGCCGGCTGCCCGCAGACGGTGCCCGGGATGACGGTGAACCGCTTCTGCTCCTCGGGGCTGCAGACCATCGCCCTGGCGAGCCAGCGGGTGCTGGCCGGGGAAGGCGACGTCTACGTCGCCGGCGGCGTCGAGTCGATCTCGCTGGTGCAGAACGAGATGAACAAGCACCACTTCCAGGACGAGTGGCTGCACCGCCACCACTCCGAGATCTACTGGCCGATGCTGCAGACCGCCGAGTACGTGGCGCGGCGCTACAACATCTCGCGCGAGCAGCAGGACCAGTTCGGCGTGCGCAGCCAGCAGAAGGCCGCCAAGGCGCGCGCCGAGGGCAAGTTCAGGGACGAGATCGTGCCGATCACCACCAAGATGAAGGTGGTGGACAAGAACACCGGCGCCGAGACGATGAAGGAAGTCACCGCGGCGGATGACGAGGGCATCCGCCCGGATACGACCTACGAAGGCGTGTCGCAGATCAAGCCGGCGGTCGAGGGCGGCTGCATCGCGGCCGGCAACGCCAGCCAGTTCTCCGACGGCGCCTCGGCTGCCGTGGTAATGAGCGCGAAAGAAGCAGCAAAAAGAAACTTGTCTCCTTTGGGGATATTCCGCGGCTTCGCTGTTGCGGGCTGCGACCCGCGCGAGATGGGCATCGGGCCGGTCTTCGCGGTTCCAAAACTGCTGGAAAGCGCCGGAAAACGCGTTGCCGACATCGACCTCTGGGAGCTGAACGAGGCGTTCGCGGTGCAGGTGCTCTACTGCCGCGACCACATCGGCATCCCCGACGAGCGCCTCAACGTGAACGGCGGTGCGATCGCCGTCGGCCATCCCTACGGCATGAGCGGCGCGCGGCTGGTCGGCCACGCGCTGATCGAGGGCAAGCGCCGCGGCGCCAAGCTGGTGGTGGTGACGATGTGCATCGGCGGCGGCATGGGGGCGGCGGGGCTGTTCGA
>DASUZH010000068.1:0-11663 GCA_036376975.1 Burkholderiales bacterium
GCTGCACGCCGGCGGCAAGTTCTCGCGCTCCGGCGACGGCGTGTACCACATCTCCGGCGGCCTGCACGGCGTCGGCGTGGCGGTGTCGAACGCGCTCTCCAAGCGGTGCGAGGTCGTCGTCTACCGCGACAACAAGAAATACTCGATCGCCTTCGAGGGCGGCGAGCTGAAGAACAAGCTCAAGGAAGAGAAAGGCTCGAAAGACAAGCGCAGCGGCACCGTGGTCAGGTTGTGGCCCGATCCGAAGTACTTCGATTCGCCGAACATTCCGATGGCGGAGCTCGAGCACCTGGTGAGGTCGAAGGCCTACCTGCTGCCGGGCCTGACCATGGCGCTCGAGGTGGAGGGCAAGCAGACCAAGCTCTTCAAGTACGAGCGCGGCATGGCGCAGTACTTCGAGATGATGCTCGATGGCCGCGAGATGGTGGCGCCGCTCTTCACCGGCGAGCGCCACTTCGACGAGAAGTCGCTGCAGGGCATCACCGACATCGAGCCCGGCGAGGGCGCGTCGTGGGCGATCGGCTGGGTGGCCGAGGGCGACATCTTCGCCGACAGCCACGTCAACCTGATCCCGACCCGCTCCGGCGGCACGCACGAGGCCGGCTTCCGCACCGGCATCTTCGAGGCGCTCGGCGCGTTCATGGACGGCCGCGGCCTCGCGCCGAAGGGCGTCAAGCTGATCGCCGACGACCTCTGGCAGCGCGCCTGCTACACGCTCTCGGCGCGCATCGTGCGCACGCAGTTCCACGGCCAGACCAAGGAGAAGCTCACCACGCGCCACGCCGCGCGGCTGCTCGAGATGTGCGTCAAGGACGCCTTCGAGCTGTGGCTGAACGAGCACGTCGACGAGGGCAAGAAGATCGTCGAGCTGGCGGTCGAGCAGGCGATGGCGCGCCTCGCCAAGGGCAAGAAGGTCGAGCGCAAGAAGTCGAGCGGCATCGCCACCCTGCCGGGGAAGCTGGTCGATTGCGCTTCCGGGGATACTTCCAGGAATGAATTATTCCTGGTGGAAGGCGATTCCGCGGGCGGCTCCGCCAAGGAGGCGCGCGACAAGGAGACGCAGGCGCTGCTGCCGCTGCGCGGCAAGGTGCTGAACACCATGTCGAAGGACAGCCGCACGGTGCTCGCCAACAAGGAGCTGCAGGCGATCGCCACCGCGATCGGCGTCGACCCGCATTCGACCGAGGAAAACGCCGACTTGTCAGGATTGCGCTACGGGAAAGTCATCGTCATGACCGACGCTGACGTCGATGGCGGCCACATCCAGGCGCTGCTCCTCACCTTCTTCTTCATGCACGCCCCGCGGCTGGTCGAGTCCGGCCACCTGTACGTGGCTCAGCCCCCTCTCTACAAGGTCGAGGTCCCCGGCCAGGGCAAGGGCAAGCCCGCCCGGCGCGTCTACTGCCTGGACGACGATGAACTGGAAGAGACCCTGGCCAACCTCAAGAAGGAGAAGGTGAAGGAAGGCAGCTGGGAGATCTCGCGCTTCAAGGGCCTCGGCGAGATGAGCCCCGAGCAGCTGTGGGAAACCACCATGAACCCCGACGCGCGCCGGCTGGTGCGCATGGAGTTCGAGCAGAAGAACATCAAGAAGGTGCGCGAGACGTTCGAGAAGCTGATGGACGCCGGCGAGGCCGAGGAGCGGCGCAACTGGATGCGGGAGCACTGGAAGACCGTTGAAGCGGACATCTAAAAAGAACAAGCCTTTCTGGGAACGCGCCTACAAGGGCCATGCTTTCTGGCTCGGAAAAATCAAGCTCGGGAAAGTCACCCTCGCGGAGAAGGACACGTATACGTGGGAAGCGGCCGGACGGGCCGGCGTAGCGGCAGACCTTGAGAAGGCAAAGAAAGCGGTAGAGCTCGCGGTACTCATGGCGGACAAGCAGCTGGATCTCTTCAGGTAGGTACCCAATGGACACGCAAACCGGCGACCTCTTCACCAGCAACGGCGACGACGCGGCGCCGATCGAGCAGCACGCGTCGCACGCCTACCTCGGCTACGCGGTCTCCACGGTCAAGTCCCGCGCGCTGCCCGAGATCGCCGACGGCCTGAAGCCGGTGCAGCGGCGGATCCTCTACGCCATGGGCGACACGCCCGGCGGCGGGCAGTCGTTCTCGAAATGCGCGCGCTACGTCGGCGAGGTGCTCGGCAAGTACCACCCGCACGGCGACAGCTCCACCTACGAGGCGCTGGTGCACCTCGCGCAGCCGTTCTCGATGCGCTATCCCCTGATCGACGGCCAGGGCAACTTCGGCTCGCGCGACGGCGACGCGGCCGCCGCCTATCGATACACGGAAGCGAAGCTCTCCCGCTACGCCGAGCTCCTGCTCAGCGAGATCGGGGAGGGCACCGTCGATTTTCAGAAGAATTACGACGGGAAATTCGATGAGCCTGTCCTGCTGCCGGCGCGGCTCCCCTTCGGCCTGCTGAACGGCAGCTTCGGCATTCCGGTCGGCTTCTCCACCCGCATCCCGTCGCACAACCTGAAGGAAGTCGCCGCCGCCGCGGCGCACGTGATCAAGCACCCGCGCGCCAAGGTCGAGGACGTGCTCGACATCCTGCCCGGGCCCGACTTCCCGGGCGGTGGCCAGATCATCTCGCCCAAGGCGGAGATCAAGGAGGCCTACGCCAGCGGCCGGGGCTCTCTCGTCATGCGCTGCAAGTGGGACAAGGAGCAGCTCGCGCGCGGCCAGTGGCGCGTGGTCGTCACCGAGCTGCCGCACGGCGTGTCGGTGAAGCAGGTGATGGAAGAAATAGAGGCGCTCGCCAACCCGAAGGCGCAGGGCAACCGGAAGGAAGTGTCGCAGGAGCAGCGCCGCATGAAGCAGTTCATCCTCGACCAGGTCGAGGGCGCGCGCGACGAGAGCGACCGCAAGTCGAAGCTGCGCCTGGTGATCGAGCCGCGCAGCTCGCGGCAGGACCCCGAGGAGCTGATGGCCGCGCTGATGGTGCACACCTCGCTCGAGACGCGCTACGCGGTCAACCTGACCTGGCTCGGCCTCGACGGCCTGCCCGAGACCAAGGGCATCGTCGACATCCTGCGCGAGTGGGGCGACTTCCGGGTCAGGACGGTCCAGCGCCGCACCCAGTTCCGCCTCGACCGCGTGCAGGAGCGGCACGAGATCGTGATGGGCAGGCTGCTGGCGTACGTCAAAATCGACGAGATCATCAAGCTGATCCGCGCCAGCGAAGACCAGCCCGAAGCCAAGCTCAACCTGCAGAAGAAGTACAAGTTCACCGAGCGCCAGTCGCAGGACATCGTCGACCTGCGCCTCGGCCAGCTCACCAAGCTCGACGGCATCAAGCTGAACGACGAGCGCAAGGCGCTGGAGGCCGAGCGCAAGACGCTGAAGGACATCCTGTCGGATGAGAAAGAGCTGAAGAAGCTGGTCATCAGCGAGCTGAACGAGGACGCGAAGAAGTTCGGCGACGAGCGGCGCACGCTGATCAAGACCGCCGAGCGCGCCACGGTCGAGCGCACGGTGGTCGAGGAGCCGGTGACCGTGATCCTGTCGCGCAAGGGCTGGATCCGCGCGCGGACCGGGCACGGCTTGGATATTTCTCAATTGTCATTTAAAGATGGTGATTCGTTGTTGCAGACGCTGGAGTGCAAGACCACCGAGCCGGTGACCGTGCTCTCCGGCTCCGGCAAGAGCTTCAGCATCGACGCCGCCGACATCCCGTCCGGCCGCGGCGACGGCGCGCACGTCAACACGCTGGTCAACTCCGCCGGCGACGACATCGTGTGGGTCGGCGCCGGCAACCCGGAGCAGCGGCTGCTGATGAACAGCTCCGCCGGCCTCGGCTTCCTCTGCAAGCTCGGCGACCTCGCCAGCAAGACGCGCCAGGGCAAGGACTTCATGAAAGTCGACGAGGGCGCCCAGGCGCAGAAGCCGTTCGTCTTTAGTTCTCCCCAAGAGTACGTGGCCGCCCTTTCCTCCGATGCCCGCCTGCTCCTGTTTGCGCTAGAGGAACTCCCTGAAAGAAACAACGGGGGCGTGGGCGTTCAGCTGCTGGCTTTACCCGACAAGCTGACGCTTGCGGCGGTGGCGCTGACGGATGGCGACGCGCTCGTGGTTTCAGGGATCAAGAGAAAGAACAGGGCAGTCGAAACCCTGGACAAGAAGCAGCTGGCCGAGCACGTCGGCAAGCGCGCGCAGCGCGGCAGGCTGTGCGACGTCGGGTTCCGCCCCGACCGGCTCGGCGAGTAGATGAACGCGCTGCGCCCCGCGTGGCTCCCCGCGGGGATCGTCGGCCTGGTCGCGCTCGCGGCCTGGCTCGGTCCGGGCCTGTCGCCCGAGCTGGTCGGCCTGCGCAGCCTAGGCCCGTTCGCGGTGCTGATCATCGCCAGCGGCCTCGCCTGGTGGTTCAACCGCGGCCGTACCTTCGTCATCGCCGCGTCGCTGCTCGGCGCGTTCGCCCTGCAGCACGCCTATCCCGGCAAGCCGGTCTATACCGTGCTCGCCGTCATCGTGCCGCTCAACGCGCTGCTCGCCATGATCCTGCCCGAGCGCGGCGCGCGGCACGGCTTCGGCTGGCGCTGGCTCGGCCTGCTCGCGCTCGAGGCGGTGCTGGTGACCTGGATCGGCCGCAGCCAGATCAGCGACGGCGTGCTCGACAACTGGCTGCTGCGCTCGCCGCCGACGCCGCTTCCCGGCCGGCTGCTGTTCGCCGCCGCGTTCGCCGCCGCGGTGTGCTGGCGCGCCTGGCCCGAGTTCACGCCGCTGCAGGTCGGCAACGCCGGCGCGCTCGCCGCCTTCTTCATCGCCTCGGAGTGGTGGCACCTGCCCAACGTGCACGCCGCCTTCATTTTCGCGGCCGGCGCGATCCTCATCGTCGCCTCGCTGCAGGAGTCGCACCGCCTCGCCTTCCGCGACGAGCTCACCGGGCTGCCGGGCCGGCGCGCGCTCGACGAGCGGCTGCGCGCGCTGCCCGGGCGCTACACCGTGGCGATGGTCGACGTCGACCATTTCAAGAAATTCAACGACACCCACGGCCACGACATCGGCGACCAGGTGCTGAAGCTGGTCGGCGCGCGGCTCGCCGAGGTGGGCGGCGGCGGCATCGCCTACCGCTACGGCGGCGAGGAGTTCAGCGTGCTGTTCCCGCACACCGAGCTCGGCGAGGCGTTCCCGCACCTCGAGGAGCTGCGCAAGTCGGTCGAGCTCTACCGCATGGCGGTGCGCAGCGAGCGGCGGCCGAAGCAGGCCGAGGTCGGCGCGAAGCAGCGCCGCCCGGAAGGACTCGACACCACGCAGAAATTCCTCTCGGTGACCGTCTCGATCGGCGTCTCCCAGCCCAACGGCCAGGCCCTGCGCACCCCGGCGCAGGTGCTGAAAGCGGCCGACGAAGCGCTCTACCGCGCCAAGCAGGGCGGACGCAACAGAGTCAGCAGATAAAAATAGGGACAGACCCTATTTTTCGCCATGTTGAAAATAGGGTCTGTCCCTATTTTTTGGGCACGCGGCTTGCAGCAGGGTGTTGCATACCCCGGTATACGGGGGATCCTCAAGGAGGCAACATCCATGAAGAAGCTTCTTCCTGTAGTGGTTGCAGGATTTACAGCTGCGGCGCTGAGCCTGCCGAGTTTCGCGGGTGGCGACGCCAAGAATAAGTCGGAGTCGGGCGCGAGCCTGGGCACGAACACGGAAGCGCAGACCGGCGCGACCGTGGGTGGCACCGGCGCGAACGCCGGCGCGGGCGCGACGACCGATACCCAGGTCGACGTGAAGAAGAACCGCTCCAAGGAGCGCAAGAGCCGCGACGAGACTACCCAGCGCGAGCAGGAGCGCGGCAGCGGCTCGGCGGCGGGCTCGACTTCGTCGACGCCGTCGGCGCCCAGCAAGACCTACTAACGCTTAGGTCGTTGCTTTGAAGCACGGGGCGGGCATATGCCCGCCCTTTTTACGTCCGGATTCGCTTACAGTCGTTGGATGCGGATCCCGGAGACGGAGATCGAGATCACCGCGGTGCGCGCGCAGGGCGCCGGCGGGCAGAACGTCAACAAGGTCTCCAACGCGGTGCACCTGCGCTTCGACGTGCGCGCTTCCTCGCTGCCCGAGGCGGTGAAGGCGCGCCTGCTCGCGCGCGGCGACCAGCGCATCACGCGCGAGGGCGTGGTGATCATCAAGGCGCAGCAGAGCCGCAGCCTGGAGAAGAACCGCGAGGACGCGATTGCCCGCCTCCACGCTCTCGTCGCCGCCGCCGCGCATGTCCCAAAGGCGCGTAAGGCTACCCGCCCCACCAAAGCTTCCCGGCACAGGCGGCTGGAAGGCAAGAAGAGACGATCCATGCTGAAGGCCGCGCGCCGCGGGGCCTGGGAATGAAGAACGTCCTCGCCGCGGTCATCGCCGCCGTCGAGGCGGAAGGGCGCGAGCTGGAGGAGGAGTTCCACCTGCCGCAGGGCCCGCGCGGCAGCCGCGGCAACGCGCCGGTCGACAAGGAGATCGAGGAGCGGCTGCGCGACAAGCTGATGAAGCTGCTGCCGGCCACCTTCGCCGGCGAGGAGACCGGCACCACGCCGGGCAGCGAGAAGGGCTGGACCTGGCTGGTCGACCCGCAGGACGGCACCAGCGAGTTCCTCAGCGGGCGGCGCGGCTCGGCGATCTCGGTCGCGCTGCTGCGCGGCGGCGAGCCGGTGCTCGGCGTGGTGCACGCGCCGATGCCGCCCGACCGCGGCCGCGACACCATCGCCTGGGCCGAGGGCGCCAGCTCGATGCTGCGCAACGGCGAGCCGATCAAGCCCTCGCTCGCCGCGAAGAGCCTCGCGCCGGGCGAGTTCGTGCTCGCCACCGCTTCGTCGGCGCAGCGCCCGGAGACCTGGTCGTCGGTGGTGGCGCCGGCGCGCTACCTCGCGCTGCCGAGCATCGCCTACCGCATGGCGCGCGTCGCCGCGGGCGACGCGGTGGCGACCGTCTCGACCCACGCCGTGAGCGAATACGACGTCGCCGCCGGCATCGCGCTGATCCACGCCGCGGGCGGCATCACGCTCGACGTCACCGGCCGCGGCGTGGTGCTCGCCGGCAAGGCGGAGAACCGCGTCGACGGCGTGTACGCCGGCGCGCCGGAGGCGGCGGCGCGCCTCGCGCGCGTCGATTTCGCCAAGCTCAACGACGAGCCGCGCCGGCCGTTGCGCGTCTCGCTCGGCTTTCCCCGCCCGCGGCTGCCGGCGCTGCCGCGCGCGCAGGGCTGCCTGCTCGGCCAGGTGATCGGCGACAGCCTCGGCTCGCTGGTCGAGTTCAAGGGCGCGGCCGAGATCGCCAGGCTGTATCCGGACGGCCTGCGCGAGCTCGCCGACCGCGGCGTGTACCACACCATCGCCGGCCAGCCGACCGACGACAGCGAGATGGCGCTCGCGCTGGCGCGCAGCCTGGTCGCCAACCGCGGCTTCATCGCGGAGAAGACGCTCGACGCCTACCGCGACTGGATGACCACGCGCCCGCTCGACATCGGCGCCACCACCGAGCGCGGCCTGCTCGGCATGCACACCAACGAAAGCGAGTCGAACGGCGCCCTGATGCGGGTCTCGCCGATCGGCATCTTCCGCTTTGGCGATCCGCAGCACGCCGCCGTCGACGCGCGCGCCGACGCCGCGCTCACGCACCGCAACCCGGTGTGCGTCGAGTCGTCCGCCGGCTACGCGGCGGCGATCGCGGCCGGCGTCGGCGGGGCGAGCCGCCAGGCGATGACCGACGCGGCGCTGGCGCATTCCACCGGCGCAGCTCGCGAGGCGATCCGCCGCGGCGCGGGCGGCGAGGCGCCGGCGGAGTTCGAGAAGAAAATCGGCTGGGTGCTGACCGCGCTGCAGAACGCCTTCTACCACCTGATGCGCTCGGACTTCGAGGCCGCGCTGATGGCGACCGTCGCGCGCGGCGGCGACCCCGACACCAACGCCGCGATCGCCGGCGCGCTGCTCGGCGCCGCGCACGGGCGCGACGCGATTCCCGCGCGGTGGATCCGCCCGGTGCTCGCCTGCCGTCCGCTGGTTGAGGCGGGCGCGCCGCGCCCGCGCCCGATGCCCTGCTGGCCCGACGACGTGCTGGAGCTCGCCGAGGCCTTGCTGTTGGCTAGGAGTTAGGTAGAGCGGTAATTGTCGTTCCCGCGAAAGCGGGAACCCATGGGCCCCCGCTTTCGCGGGGGCGACGCTTCGACCCCCTGACAAGGGGGTCGTGAGCCTGCCGCTAGGCGGCAGGCGAACGGGGGGTTAGTCGCGGTAAGCGACCCGGCAGTACTCGATTTCCTCGTCGCTCATCACCGGCCGGATCACGCACAGCGCCATGCGCGCTTCCTTCTGCCGCTGGCGCTCGGCGGCCGCGTCCTCGGCGGCTTTCTTGCGCAGCATGGCTTCTTCTTCCTCGCGCGCCTTCTTGAGCTGTTCCTCGCTCATCTGCACGTCTTCTTCCTTCGGCCCCGCGAGCACGCGCTGCGCCTCGGCCGGGCTCAGTTCCGGCTTGTCGGCCGCCGGCTTTGCGGGCGTCGCCGCGCTGGCGGCGGCGCCGGGGGCCGCGGCGGCGGGAGCAGCGGCAGGCGCGGGCGCGGGTGCGGCGGCCGGCTTGGGCGCCTGTGCGAGCGCCGCGATCGGCAGGGCGAGCAACAGCATGAGTGTGAATTTCATCACGCCTCCCTATACGGACGTTTCGCCCAATATAAACTAACTGCGGGAGGGCGCAAAAATGGGCCCTGGCCGGGGGGCTGGGCGGTTACTGGTGCTGTGCCTGCTGCTTCCCGGCGCCGCCGAGGCGGCCGAGCGGGTGCTCGACTTCCACAGCGAGATCCGCGTCGCCGCCGACGGGGTGATCACCGTCACCGAGGTGATCGTGGTGCAGGCCGAAGGCCAGCGGCTGCGCCGCGGCATCCAGCGCGATTTCCCCGCCGACTACCACGACCGCAACGGCGCGCGCGTCATCGTGCCCCTCGAGGTGCTGCGCGTGTCGCGCAACGGCGAGCTCGAGCGCCATACGCTCGAGCAGGCGGAGAACGGCGTCCGCCTCGTCACCGGCGATCGCGACTCGCCGCTGCGCTACGGCCGCCACACCTACGAAATCCGCTATCGCACCGCGCGCCAGGTGAGCTTCCACGGCGCGCACGACGAGCTGTACTGGAACGTGAACGGCAACGACTGGATCCTGCCGCTGGACAACATCTCGGCCGAGGTGGTGCTGCCGAAGGCCGTGCCGGCGGCGAGCCTGAAGGCCGAGGCGTTCACCGGCCCGGTCGGGGCGCAGGGCCGCAGCTACCAGGCCTTCACCGGCACCGGCGCGGCGGCGTTCCGCTCGACGCGGCCGTTCCAGCCGCGCGAGGGCATGACCATCTCGCTGACTTTCCCGAAGGGGGTGGTGGCGACGCCCTCGCTGCTGCAGCGGGCGGGCTGGTTCCTGCAGGCCAACCTGGCCCTGGTGGCGGCCTGCGCCAGCGTTCCCGGCCTGGTCCTGCTCCTCTGGATGCGCCGCTCGCGTGTCCGGCGCAACCGGACCGCGGACGCGTCAGCGCGTGGAGGAGGCGGGAGCGGCGGGTAGGGTTTCGACCGTCGAGTCGGCCGCGGCGTAGCCGGCGGCGAGCACGACGAGGAGCACGAGTGCAGTGAGGGCGGTGGCGGTTGCGAGCTGCATGACTGCTTCCTTCTTGTATTCCCTAGCCCCCTACTGCCCCTGTGCTTTCTTGACTGCTTGTGGCCGCCATTCTGCCACCGCTTCATTACGCCCGTGCGCGCCTTTTGTCACGGCGGGTACGCCTATTGCTCCAGATTTCGCGACGCCATGCGTAATCTTGCCGCCATCCTTGCCGTCCTCGCCCTGGGCCTGGCCGCCGCCCAGGCGCAGGAGAAGACCGGCCCCCTGGTCGGCCCTGGCGTGGCCGGGGCCGAGAAGGACGAGAAGGGCGGGGTCAAGGGCGTGGGCGACGGTGGGCCGCACCGCCACTTCAACCCCCAGTTCGAGCGCCGGGTCGACAGCCCGGACGAGGCGATCGAGAAGGAAAAGAAGACTAAGGAAGAGAAAGCGCGCCAGGAGGAGCGGGCGGCCGCGAAGGCCTCCGCCGGCTCAGGCCGCTAGTCGCACCAGAACTCGACCGACTCGTGGCTGCCGATGCGGGTCTGGCCGAAGGAAATCCAGCCCCTCTTGCGCAGCGCGATCTCGTCGCGCTGCAGGAGCACCTCGTCCTCTTCGCCGATCGTGATGTAGGTGCCGTTGGTGCTGTGGTCCTTCAGCACGAACTTGTCGCCGCGCCGCTCGATGGTGCAGTGGTGGCGCGAGCACTTGTCCTCCAGGATCTGCAGCCCGCTCGACTCGTCGCGGCCGAGGGTCACCGAGTCGTTGTCGCGCCGGCGCACTAGCTCCTTGCCGCGGTACTTGAGGCGGATCAGCACGCTCTTCTTCCCGGGCGCGTTCTTCGGCCGCAGCACCACGGTGGTGGCGCCGTCGTAGCGCCAGATCAGCTCGCACAGCGCGATGTCCTCGGCCTTGCCCTTCACCGTGATCGCGTACAGGCCGCGCGTGCGGTCCTTGTAGGCCTCGCCGAGCATCGCCGCGGTCTCCTGCGAGGTGATGATCTGCTCCTTGGTGGCCTGCGCCACCAGGCGCGCGGCGAGATTGACCGTGTCGCCGAACACGTCGTCGTCCTTCTGGATCACCGGCCCGCAGTGGAAGCCGATGCGCACGCCGAGCTTCATCCCGCCGATGATCGGCAGCAGGTCGGTCTGCGACTGGATCTGCGAGGCCGCCGTGGCGGCCGCCTGCGGCGTGGGGAACAGCGCCATCACTTCGTCGCCGATGGTCTTCACCACGCGCCCGCCCGCCATCTCGGTGGCGCGGCGCATGTCGGCGATCATGCGGTTAATAGTCTCCAGGGCGACTGCGTCCCCCGCGGCTTCATAGAGCTTGGTGCTGCCGCTCACGTCCGCGAACAGGACAGTCGCCTGCCTCCCCCCCTCCTTGGGATCGAGATCCCCCATGCAGATGTGGATTCTGCCACGCGGGGGCATATCCATATGCGCCCTGTTCGCTCCGCTGCGCGCCAATTTTTCACGCTTTCCACGACAATTAACGCCGTGAGCGACTTAACCGGGAGGTTAAGACTGGTGCTGGACACCAACGTCTGGCTGGACTGGCTCGTCTTCGACGATCCCGCCCTGGCGCCGATCCGCTCCGCCGTCAGCGCCGGCCGCGCCGAAGTGTTCATCGACGACACCTGCGCCGCCGAGCTCGCGCGCGTCCTCGCCCGCAAGCTCGGCCGCCGCACCCTCGACGCCGCCGCCCAGGCCGCCGCCCTCGCCGAAGTCCGCCGCGTCGCCCGTCCCATCGTCGCCTCCGGGGATCCCATCCCACTTCCGAAGTGCCGCGACAGCGACGATCAGAAATTCCTCGAAGCCGCCGCCGCCGCCCACGCCGACGTCCTGATCACCAAGGATGAGGCGCTCCTGGAACTCTCCCGCCGCCGCACCCGCCCGCCGCCCTTCCGCATCGTCACTCCCCACGCCTTCGCCGCCTCGGCCCCCTGACAAGGGGGCCGCGAGCTTTCAGCGAGCGGGCGGTGGAAGGGCCACGGCGACGCCTGCCTAGTACGTGGCGATGCCAGCAAGGAGGATTGATTGCATGCGTCTGTATTCGCGTTTAAAGGCCGTGACAGACACCGAGTCTACGCGACGGCTCGGATCGTGGCTGAGTAC